>NZ_JBIBKS010000010.1:0-212560 GCF_042959345.1 Streptomyces sp. NPDC007905
CTCGGCGGACATGAGTGCGTCGGCGAACGTCTTGACCATCGCGCGCAGCAGATCGGGACTCGCCGCGGCGAGGTTGTCCTCGGCGAGGGCATGCAGGGGCAGACTGTCTGGTGCGGTCATCGTGCTGATCTCCTTCGAGCCTTCGACATCTCGAAGATCAGCCGGTGGCCGTTCTCATATCCGGACACTCACTCCGACGCCGGGCCAAACGCCCGGATCAGGTGGGAGCCCGTACACCACTTCCCAGGACGCAACCTCGAAGACGCGCTGCTCGAACAGGGCGCGGCCCAGGGGTTCGCAGTGCAGATGCGCCCCTTCCGCCTCGGTGAAGCGGACCAGACGCTTCGGACCGGGGAGGGCGTCGTACAACCGCCGTGAGGCGCCGGGCCAGAAGTGCTCGCCGTCCGGGTCGGTGATCAGCAGCGGGGTGGTGATCCGGTCGGCGACGGGCGTGAGGTCGTACCGGGAGACCTCCACGAGCAGATCGAACGGTGAGTCGATGCCGTACGGCTTCGCCCGCCAGCGCCATGTCGCGGCCAGCGCCGGGTCCTGGGCGAGAGCGCCCTCGACGACGCGGTCGAAGGTGTCACGGTCGCCGGACTCCCACAGGCCGCGCAGATCGGCGCCGAGGCTGGGCCACCAGCTGTCCACCACGCGGATCACTCCGGGGTCGGCGACCGCGGCCGCGATCCGGTGCTCGAAGCCGAGGGCGCGCGGGACCCAGTAGCCGGCCTGGCTGATGCCGGCCAGCACGATCCCGCCGGGGTCGACGTCGGGGCGGGAGAGGAGAAAGTCCACGACCGGGGTGATGACATGCTCCCAGTCGGGCCGGAAGGTCACCCCGCGTTCGAAGAGCATCGACTGCTGGCCCGGGCCGTCGAAGAGCAGGACGCGGTAACCGCGGGCCACCGCCGGTGCGCCGAGCAGCGTCCAGGCGGAGCTGATCGGGCCCTGCCGTTGTTGGCGATCAGCGTCGGCAGCGGACCGGACACGCCGGGCGGGTCGACCAGGTACCCGGGCAGCGACGTGTCCTCGTACGGGATGGCCACCGGCTCGGCGGGCGGATCCCAGGCCCGCAGGAAGCGGTCGAAGCAGGCGCGGTGCTCCGCGAACACCTCGTCCAGCCGTTTCTCGGGATCCGCGACCGCGTCGACGCCCACGAGGGCCGTGCCGAAGTAGCCGGCGGCGCGCAGGAAGGCGTCCCGAGCGCTCACCCCGTGTCCCTCCGCCGCGCTGCGGTCGGCCTGTTCCCGGGCCCTGCGGCCCAGTTCGACCCAGGCGTTGAACCACGCCTGACCGTCGGCGTCCGCGACGGCGGAGACGGTCGCCAGCACTTCGCCCACGTCGGCGCCCTGGCGCCAGACCGAGCCGAGGGCGAGCAGTATCTCGTAGTTGAACTGGACGTTCTCGCTGAAACGGTGGGTCATGGCGGCTCCAGGCCGTAGAGGCACCCCCGATCGTCCGCACCGCGCCTTTCACGCTAGGGCCCTTACGGGCGGGGCGCACAACGAGTGGCATGCGCGCTGCGCCCACCGACGGCACGATGGGAGAGGAGGGGGTGGCGACACACCCGGCGGAAGGCGCTCCCATGGCTCAGCAGGCGGCGACGAAAGCTCCGGCCAAGAAACCCGTCGGCACGGGCAGTGTGTTCTTCTCGTTCGCCCCGTGGATCATCTTCGGTGTGGTCGCCAGTCCCAGTACCTGGAAGTACGCGGCGCTCGCCGCGCTGATCGCCGCGATCGTCCTGTCGGGCCAGGACATCCTGCGGGGGAGGATCTACGTCCTCGACATGGTCGGCATCGTCTTCTTCGCGGTGATCACGGTCCTCGCGCTCGCCCTGAACCGTTCGGAACTCGTGTGGCTCGAGACGTATGCCCAGGTGATCTCCAACGGGGTCGTGGCCGCCGTCGCGCTGGGATCACTGCTGGTGGATCCCTTCACGGCGCAGTACGCCCGGCAGCAGACACCCCGCGACGTGTGGGACTCGCCCGTCTTCCTGCACATCAACCGGGTGCTGACCGCGGCCTGGGGCGTGGTCTTCGTCCTCATGGCCCTCTCGACCTGGCTGGCCATCCGCATCCCGTCCCTGGACGACTGGTTCAACTGGGTCATCCCGGTGGTCCTGCTGGTCGCGGTGATCAAGCTCACGGAGCGCTATCCGGAGTCGTACAAGGCCCGCACGACGTAGCGCATCCGGACGGGCGTTCGGAACGTCTACGCAGGTATGGACCTCGACAAGCCGCCCGCCCGCCCGCAACACCCCGAGGGGTGCCTCACGGTGGCGATCCGTCTGCCCGTGCGGATCGTCGTGTTCGTGCTGGTGCTGCCGGTGCGGATGGTGTGGGACGCGCTGGTGGTCTGTGGCCGGTTCCTGACCGACACCGTGCTGCGGCCGGTGGGCCGCGCGCTGCTGTGGGTCGGGTGGGCGCTCCTGGTGTGGCCTTGGGGTGCGCTGTGGCGTCACGTCCTCGTGCCCGTCGGCAAGGCGCTCGGACGGCTGGGGTACGTCCTCGTCGTCGTGCCGCTCCGGTGGCTGTACACCTGTGTGCTGACCCCCGTCGGGCACGCCCTCGCCCGGATCGTGCGGGGGACCGGGGCCGGTCTCGCGTGGCTGTACGCGCGCGTTCTCGCGCCGGTGGGCCGCACCGTCGCCCGGTTGGTGAAGGGCGTCGGCATGCTGCTCGCCGCCGCCGGGGCGGGTGTGTACGCCGCCGTGGCCCGGCTGGTGCGGTACCTGCTCGTCGTCCCCGCGCGGTGGCTGTACGAGTGGGTCCTCGCGCCGGTCGGGCGGGCGCTGGCATGGCTCGCCGGCGCCGTCGTCACCGCGATCGGCGCGGCCCTGTGCTGGACGACCCGCATCCTTCTCGTCCTGCCCGCCCTCGCCCTGTGGCGCTGGGTCCTCGCACCCGTCGGCCGGGTCCTCGCCCTCGTCGCACGGGAGGTGGGGGAGGCGCTCGGGCATGCCTGGCGGGTGGCCGGGCGGGTCTCGCGCGCCGTCGGACGGGTGCTCGCGACCCTCTTCCGGTGGATCTTCGTGGAGCCGCTGCGCTGGGTGTACCGCACGGTCCTGACCCCCGTCGGGCACGTCGTACGGGACCTCGTCCTGCGGCCGGTCGCCGAGGCCTCGCGTTTCGTGGGCCGGACCGTGCGGCAGGCACTGGCCGGCGCCCGCGAGGCCGTACGGCAGGCCCGCGCCGACCTGAGGCGCGTGCTCTTCGGCGAGCCCCGCCCGCCGGCCGCGGTGGACCGGCGGGAACCCACGGGCCGCGAGACACGTACTCTTGGTAGGAGTACCACCGCTCTCACGAAGGACTAGGACACTGGGCAAGCGACAGCCCGAAGGCCCGCCGCCCGCACCCGCGGTGCAGCGCATCCGACTGCGCTACACCAAGCGCGGCCGCCTCCGGTTCACCAGCCACCGTGACTTCCAGCGCGCCTTCGAGCGTGCGCTGCGTCGCGCCGAGGTGCCCATGGCCTACTCGGCGGGGTTCACGCCGCATCCGAAGGTGTCGTACGCCAATGCCGCACCCACCGGCACGGGCAGTGAGGCGGAGTACCTGGAGATCGCGCTGACCGAGTCGCGCGACCCCGAGCCGCTGCGCGTCCTCCTCGACGAGTCGCTGCCCGCCGGGCTGGACATCGTCGACGCGGTCGAGGCACGGACCTCGGGCCTCGCCGACCGGCTCACGGCCTCCGTCTGGGAGTTGCGGCTGGACGGCGTCGACCCGGTCGACGCCGAAAGTGCGGTCGAGGCCTTCATCAAGGCCGACACCGTCGAGGTGCAGCGCATGACCAAGAACGGCGTCCGCACCTTCGACGCCCGCCCGGCGGTCGCGAGCCTGGAAAGCGCGACGACGCAGAGTCAGCAGGCTGATAGGACGAGCGACCAGCCTTGTGCGATACTGCGGCTGGTTGTTCGGCACGTGACGCCTGCCGTACGACCCGACGACGTCCTGTCCGGTCTCCGCGCCGTGGCCGACCTGGCGCCGCCGGTCCCCGCAGCGGTGACCAGGCTGGCGCAGGGGCTGTTCGATGAAGAGACCGGCACGGTGACCGACCCGCTCGCGCCCGACCGCGAGGCAGCCGAGGCCCTGACGGCCGCACCGGCTGCCGCCGCGACGGCGGCGACGCCGGAAGGTTCCGCGTAAGGACGGACGTCGTAGCGCCGCCCTCGTACTCGGGAGCCACCTGGGTCGGGCAGCGCACCGACCAGAAGACTTTCGCCAGGCCGTACCGACAAGGCGTACGGAACCGGCGAGACAGGACACAGAGTGCTCCCGTGCGGCGACCGCGCCCCGGACGGCGGCCATCGCGCATCGCGCGGGCCGCGGACGTCAACGGCGGACGGTCCATCGAGACCGGCGCCGGACCAGGCGCGGCGCCCGGGAGCCTGACGGGAGAAACGCCCGCATGCTCGAGCCGACCGAACCCCATGAGGGTTCCGAACTGAACACTCCCAGCGACACCCTGCCGCCGCGCAGTCGTCGCCGTGCCGCCTCTCGCCCGGCGGGTCCGCCCGCCGCGGCCGAGGCCCCCAGTGAGGTCACCGTGCCGGCCATACCGGCCGCGGAGGCCGACGAGATCGCCGGGGCCGAGGAGAAGGCCCAGGCCGCAACCGAGGCCGAGGGCGGGGCCGTGGAGGCACCCGCCGCCGTCCAGGAGACCGCCCCCGCCCGTCCTGCCCGTCGCCGGGCCACGCGCCGTGCGTCCGCGCCTGTCGGGGCGCCCGCGTCCGCCGAGGTCGCCGAGACGGTCGTGCCGGCGGTGGCTGCTGTGGCGGAGACCGTTGAGACCGAGGCGGCTGGTGAGTCCGGTGGGGCCGCTGAAGCCCCTGGGGCCGCTGAGGAAGTCGCTCCTCGTCCTGCCCGTCGCCGGGCCACGCGCCGTGCGTCCGCGCCTGTCGGGGCGCCCGCGTCTGCCGAGGTCGCCGAGACGGTCGTGCCGGCGGTGGCTGCTGTGGCGGAGACCGTTGAGACCGAGGCGGCTGGTGAGTCCGGTGGGGCCGCTGAAGCCCCTGGGGCCGCTGAGGAAGTCGCTCCTCGTCCTGCCCGTCGCCGGGCCACGCGCCGTGCGTCCGCGCCCGTCGGGGCGCCCGCGTCCGCCGAGGTCGTGGCGCCCGCCGCCGAGTCCGGGTCCGGGGAGAAGGCGGAGCAGCCGGTGACGGAGGCCGTGCAGGCCGAGTCCGTCGCCGAAGCCGCGCCCGCGGCCCGCCCGCGCCGCCGTGCCGCCCGGCGCGCCTCGGCCCCCGCCGGTGTGCCGCAGGCCGCCGAGGCGCCCGAGTCCGCGCCCGCCGTGGAAGCCCCGGTCGCAGCCGAAGCGGCCCCCGCCGTGGAAGCCCCGGTCGCAGCCGAAGCCGCTCCCGCCGTCGAGGCGGAGGCCGCGCCCGCCGGTCGCACGCGTCGTCGCGCGACCCGTCGGGTCTCCGCGCCCGCCGGGGCCCCCGAAGCCGCCGAGACCGCGGAGAGCGTCGTACCGGCCGCCGCCGAGCCTGCCGCCGAGTCCGCGCAGGAGGAGCCCGCGACCGCCGAGGGCGCCGAAGAGACCGCGCCGCGCCGTACGCGCCGCCGCGCGACCCGCCGGGTGTCCGCGCCCGCCGGTGTTCCCGCGGCCGACGAGGCCCCCGCGGCCGCCACCGAGCAGGCCGAGACCCCCCCGTCCGCCGAGGAGACCGAGATCGCCGAGCCCGTCGCCGCCCAGACCCCCGCCGAAGCGCCGCAGGCCCCCGCCGCCGAAGCCCCCGCCGAGGAGGCGGCGCCGCGCCGCCGCCGCCGGGTCGTACGGCAGGCCGCGACCGGGTTCTCCGCGCCCGCACCCTCCGAGGGAGCCGAGGCCGAGGCCCCGCGCCGGCCGACCCGGCCCACCGTGGCCGTGTTCCAGGCACCGGTGTTCACCGAGCCGAAGTTCCAGACCCCGGAGCGGGCCGCCGCCGAGGCCGCTGCCGAGGCCGCCGAGGCGGAGGAGACCGAGGAGAGCGACGGCTACACGGAGGAGCGCGCCGAGGCCG
The DNA here is from genome assembly GCF_042959345.1 of Streptomyces sp. NPDC007905. NCBI lineage: Bacteria > Bacillati > Actinomycetota > Actinomycetes > Kitasatosporales > Streptomycetaceae > Streptomyces > Streptomyces sp. NPDC007905. The sequence goes on from NZ_JBIBKS010000010.1 coordinate 6,005, forward strand.
GCTCGCGCCGTCGCCGTCGTCGCCGGGGCGCCCCCTTCGCCGAGGAGGCGCAGGTTGTCGAGGCCGCCGCCGAGGACGAGGAGCCGGAGGAGGCCGAGGAGGCCGCTGCCGAGGACCTCGCCGATGGCGACGAGGGCGAAGAGGCCGAGGGCGCCGAGGAGTTCGGCTCGCGCCGCCGTCGCCGCCGGGGCGGCCGTCGCCGTCGCCGTGGGGATGCCCCCGAGGGCGAGGGCGGGGACGCCGAGGCCGACGAGCTGGCTGCCGAGCAGGCCGCCCAGGACGCCGAGGACACCGCCGAGCAGGAGGAAGAGGACGCCGACGAGGCTCGTGGTGACGAGTCCGACGGTTCCAGCTCCAGCCGCCGCCGGCGCCGTCGCCGCCGCCGGGCCGGGGACACCTCCACGGAGGCCGAGCCGTCCACCGACGACCCGGAGCGCACGGTCGTCAAGGTCCGCGAACCCCGCAAGGCCTCCGAGCCGTCCGACGAGGTGCAGTCCATCAAGGGCTCGACCCGTCTGGAGGCCAAGAAGCAGCGCCGCCGGGAGGGCCGCGAGCAGGGCCGCCGGCGCGTTCCGATCATCACCGAGGCCGAGTTCCTGGCCCGCCGCGAGGCCGTCGAGCGTGTGATGGTCGTCCGCCAGCACGGCGAGCGCACCCAGATCGGCGTGCTCGAGGACGGCGTGCTCGTCGAGCACTACGTCAACAAGGAGCAGTCGACCTCGTACGTCGGCAACGTCTACCTGGGCAAGGTCCAGAACGTGCTGCCGTCGATGGAGGCCGCCTTCATCGACATCGGCAAGGGCCGCAACGCCGTCCTCTACGCCGGTGAGGTCAACTTCGAGGCGCTGGGCATGGCCAACGGGCCGCGCCGCATCGAGTCCGCCCTGAAGTCCGGGCAGCCCGTCCTCGTCCAGGTGACGAAGGACCCCATCGGGCACAAGGGCGCCCGTCTGACCAGCCAGGTCTCCCTCCCGGGCCGCTACCTCGTGTACGTGCCCGAGGGCTCCATGACCGGCATCAGCCGCAAGCTGCCCGACACCGAGCGGGCCCGGCTGAAGAGCATCCTCAAGAAGATCGTCCCCGAGAACGCGGGCGTCATCGTGCGCACCGCCGCCGAGGGCGCGAGCGAGGACGAGCTGCGCCGGGACGTCGAGCGGCTGCAGGGCCAGTGGGAGGAGATCCAGAAGAAGGCCAAGAACGGCGGCGGCTCAAATGCGCCTTCGCTGCTGTACGGCGAGCCGGACATGACCGTGCGGGTCGTCCGGGACATCTTCAACGAGGACTTCTCCAAGGTCGTCGTCAGCGGCGACGAGGCCTGGTCGACCATCCACGGGTACGTCTCGCACGTCGCGCCCGACCTCGCCGAGCGGCTGTCGAAGTGGACCTCCGAGGTCGACGTCTTCGCCACCTACCGGATCGACGAGCAGCTCGCCAAGGCGCTGGACCGCAAGGTCTGGCTGCCCAGCGGCGGTTCGCTGGTGATCGACCGGACCGAGGCGATGGTCGTCGTCGACGTCAACACCGGCAAGTTCACCGGTCAGGGCGGCAACCTCGAGGAGACGGTCACCAGGAACAACCTGGAGGCGGCCGAGGAGATCGTCCGACAGCTGCGGCTGCGCGACCTCGGCGGCATCATCGTGATCGACTTCATCGACATGGTGCTCGAGTCCAACCGGGACCTGGTGCTGCGGCGCCTGCTGGAGTGCCTGGGCCGCGACCGTACGAAGCACCAGGTCGCCGAGGTGACCTCGCTGGGTCTCGTCCAGATGACGCGCAAGCGCGTCGGCCAGGGCCTGCTGGAGTCCTTCTCCGAGACCTGCGTCCACTGCAACGGCCGTGGCGTCATCGTGCACATGGAGCAGCCGACCGTCGTCGCCGGCGGCGGTGGCGGCAAGCGCAAGAAGCGCGGCCGTGGCGGTGACGGGCACGTGCACGAGACCGCCGCCGTGGCCGTGGAGACCGGCGAGGCCGTCGAGCCCGAGGTGGAGACCGCGGTCGAGGTGGCCGCCGAGCCGGCCGAACCGGTCGAGCTGCCCGCGCCCGACTTCGAGCCGGACGAGGAGCTGTACAGCAGCGTCGCCGAGGCGGAGGCGGCCGCCGGCCGTGGCCGTACCCGCCGCCGCGCGAGCCGCAGGGCCTCGGCACCGGCGGGTATGCCGAAGACCGAGAGCCGCAGGCCCGCGCAGGTCGCCGAGACCACCGAGGCCGCCGAGGCGCCCACGGCCCAGGCCGTCACCCCCGCGGAGGAAGCCGTACGTCCCGTGCAGCCGGAGACGGCCGCCGAGGCGCTGGCCGAGCCCGCGGCCGTCGAGGACGCCGTCGTCCCGGCCGACGCTCCCGCTGCCGAGGCCCCCGCCGCCGAGGAGGCCGCGCCCAAGGGCCGTGCGCGCCGTCGTGCGACCCGGAAGGAGTCGGCACCGGCCGGTTCCCCCGCGGGGGCCGAGGCGGCCGTGGTGACCGTGCCCGAGACCGCGCCCGCGGCCGGGGCACCGGTGGAGCAGCCCGAGGCCGAGGCCCCGGCCCCGGCCGAGGAGGCGCCCGCCGAGAGCGCCGCCCCGGCCCGCCCGCGGCGCCGTGCGGTGCGCAAGGCCACCGCGCCGACCGCGTCCGAGGAGGCGGCCGTCGTGGTCGTCCCGTCGGCCGCGCCGGAGGAGGCCCCGGTCGCCGTGGAGACGGTGGAGCCCGTGGCGACGGACGAGGAGGCGGCTCCGGCCAAGAAGGCGGCCCGCAAGACCGCCAAGAAGGCCACGGCGAAGAAGGCGGCCACCAAGAAGACCGCGGCCAAGAAGACGGCCGCCAAGAAGACGACGGCCAAGAAGGCGGCGAAGACCACCAAGACGGCCGCCGCCAAGTCGACGGCGAAGAAGGCCGCCACGGTCCCGGCCGCCACCGACGAGGGCTGACACCCGGTGTGGGGCCGGTCCACGTGACCGGCCCCACACGCACGGGGCCCGGTTTGACCCCCTCGGCCGTGGCCCCGTAACCTTGACCGTCGGCGTGTCCACTGACACGCCACATCCCCGTAAACCTATTCCTCCCGGGCGCGATGCGGGCCGGGAGAGGTCGTCCATGTCGTTTCTGGGTGGCTGGCCTGCGGGGGTGCCGTTCTCGAGCGAAAGAGAGATCCGCGTGTACGCCATCGTGCGCAGCGGTGGTCGCCAGCACAAGGTTGCTGTCGGCGACATCGTTGAGGTTGACAAGATTTCCACCGCCAAGGTTGGCGACACGGTCGAGCTCTCGACCCTGCTCGTTGTCGACGGCGACGCTGTGACCAGCGACCCGTGGGTGCTGGCCGGCATCAAGGTCCAGGCCGAGGTCGTGGACCACCACAAGGGCCAGAAGATCGACATTCTGCGCTACAAGAACAAGACCGGCTACCGCCGTCGTCAGGGCCACCGCCAGCAGTACACGGCGATCAAGGTCACTGAGATCCCCACGGCTGCGAAGTAAGGGACTGAGAACAGATGGCACACAAGAAGGGCGCATCGTCCACCCGGAACGGTCGCGACTCCAACGCCCAGCGGCTCGGCGTGAAGCGCTTCGGCGGTCAGGTCGTGAGCGCGGGTGAGATCCTGGTCCGCCAGCGCGGCACCCACTTCCACCCGGGCGCCGGTGTCGGCCGTGGCGGCGACGACACCCTGTTCGCGCTGCAGGCCGGTGCGGTGGAGTTCGGCACCCACCGTGGCCGCAAGGTCGTGAACATCGTTCCGGTCGCCTGACACAGGGCTCAGACCGAGCGTTTCGTCGCGCGAGGCGGACCTCACTTCCCGGTCGGGAAGGCGGGTCCGCCTTCGCGTGTTATCAGACGCGGGCACGTGAGAGACATTTCGTGCCAAGCGACATCCGTACGTTTTTCTGGAGGCACTGAACCATGACCACCTTCGTGGACCGCGTCGAACTGCACGTCGCCGCGGGTAACGGAGGCCACGGCTGTGCCTCCGTCCACCGTGAGAAGTTCAAGCCGCTCGGCGGCCCGGACGGCGGCAACGGCGGCCGTGGCGGTGATGTCATCCTGACCGTGGACCAGTCGGTCACCACGCTCCTCGACTACCACCACTCCCCGCACCGCAAGGCCACCAACGGCAAGCCCGGCGAGGGCGGCAACCGCTCCGGCAAGGACGGCCAGGACCTGGTCCTGCCGGTGCCGGACGGCACGGTCGTCCTGGACAAGGCGGGCAACGTGCTCGCCGACCTGGTCGGCCACGGCACCTCGTACATCGCAGCGCAGGGCGGCCGGGGCGGCCTCGGCAACGCGGCGCTGGCCAGCGCCCGCCGCAAGGCGCCCGGCTTCGCGCTGCTGGGCGAGCCCGGTGACCTGCAGGACATCGTCCTGGAGCTGAAGACCGTCGCCGACGTGGCCCTGGTGGGCTACCCGAGCGCGGGCAAGTCCTCGCTGATCTCCGTGCTCAGCGCGGCCAAGCCGAAGATCGCCGACTACCCGTTCACGACGCTCGTCCCCAACCTGGGCGTGGTGACCGCCGGCTCCACCGTCTACACCATCGCGGACGTGCCCGGTCTGATTCCGGGTGCAAGCCAGGGCAAGGGCCTCGGGCTCGAGTTCCTGCGGCACGTGGAGCGGTGCAGTGTGCTGGTGCACGTGCTGGACACCGCGACCCTGGAGTCCGACCGCGACCCGGTCTCCGACCTCGACATCATCGAGGAGGAGCTGCGGCAGTACGGCGGCCTCGACAACCGTCCCCGGATCGTCGTCCTGAACAAGGTCGACGTGCCGGACGGCAAGGACCTCGCCGAGATGGTCCGCCCCGACCTGGAGGCGCGCGGCTACCGCGTCTTCGAGGTGTCGGCGGTGGCCCACATCGGGCTGCGGGAGCTGTCGTTCGCTCTCGGTGAGCTGGTCGCGGGCGCCCGCGCCGCGAAGCCGAAGGAGGAGGCGACGCGGATCGTCATCCGGCCCAAGGCCGTGGACGACACGGGCTTCACGGTCAGCCGCGAGGAGGCCGGCGGCGAGCCGCTGTTCCGCGTGCGCGGCGAGAAGCCGGAGCGCTGGGTGCGGCAGACCGACTTCAACAACGACGAGGCCGTCGGCTACCTCGCCGACCGCCTCAACCGCCTCGGTGTCGAGGAGGCGTTGATGAAGGCGGGCGCCCGCAACGGCGACGGCGTCGCCATCGGACCCGAAGAGAACGCGGTCGTCTTCGACTGGGAGCCGACGGTGATGGCGGGCGCGGAGATGCTCGGCCGCCGTGGCGAGGACCACCGCTTCGACGAGCCCCGGCCCGCGGCTCAGCGCCGGCGCGACAAGCAGGCCGAGCGGGACGAGGTGCTGCACGAGTACGACGAGTTCGACCCGTTCAAGCAGTGAGCCCGCCCGCCCGACCCGGCCATGTGAACGTCGGGACGGTGCGCGCTGGCTGTGCGGGCGACGTCGTCGCTCCCCGATGAGCCGAACTGTGCGACACGGAAGGGATCCCGGTCCATTCCGTGTCGCACTCCTCTGTCTCCCCGCTTCGGCCAGGACGGCTCCGACGTGGCCGGCACCGCCGAGAGCGACGACCACTGCGGCGCCACCATTTCCCGGAGCCGACGTGGCCCAGCCCCGTCCCGTTCGCCGGCGCGGTCCGGCGACCGGCACCGGCGTCGCCCTGAGCGCCGGTGCCTGCTGGTCCGACGGGTGGGGCCATTCCGTCTTGGTGTTCGCCCAGCTCGGCTCGACGTTCAACGACTGACCGGAATCGCATCTCGCTTCTGAACCCCGGTTCTGTAAGTGTCTACTGACGCCCTGTAGGACCCGTTGCGGCAAGATCACGTTCTTCATGTGGTTCCCGTGCCGCAACGGGTCTTCTGTTGTCTGCCTGGTTGTCATGCACGCGAACGCTCCCGTTCAGCGGGCGGACCGTCCGGCCGTGGGAGCTTCCGAAGGTCCGGCGAGAAGTCCAAAAGGCCCACCTGGAAAGGGAGTCAGCGAATGTCCGGAGCAGCAGCGCCCGACCGACGCCGGTTTCTGACCGCCGGGGCCGCCGTCCTCGGCGCCGCGGCCTCCGCCCAGCTCTGGCTGCCTGCCGTCGCCCGCGCGGCCGAAACCCCGCTGCCCGACGGTGTGTTCGGTCTCGGCGTCGCGTCCGGCGATCCGCTGCCCGACGGCATCGTGCTGTGGACCCGGCTCGCCCCCGACCCGCTCCACGGCGGAGGCATGCCCGACGCGGTGTTCTCCGTGGACTGGGAGATCGCCGAGGACGAGCGGTTCAAAGGGACCACCCGGCGGGGCACCGCCCAGGCCAGGCCCGAGTACGGGCACAGCGTTCACGTGGACGTACGGGGTCTGTGCCCGGACCGCCCCTACTGGTACCGCTTCCGCGCCGGCGGCCGGCTCTCGCCCACCGGCCGCACCCGCACCGCGCCCTACCCGCACCACAGGGGCGACTCGCTGCGCGTCGCCCTCGCCTCCTGCCAGAACTGGCAGCACGGCTACTTCACGCCGTACGCCGACATGCTCGCCCAGGACCCCGACTTCGTCCTCTTCGTCGGCGACTACATCTACGAGTCCAAGCCTTCCGCCACCGCCGTACGCCGGCACGAGGGCAGCGACGAGCCGTACACCCTCGTCCAGTACCGCAACCGCTACGCCCAGTACCGCACCGACCCCGACCTCGCCGCCATGCACGCGAACGCCCCCTGGGTGGTCACCTTCGACGACCACGAGGTCGACAACGACTTCGCCGGCGAGATCCCGCAGGACCCCGACAAGCAGTCCCACGACGCCTTCGTGGCCCGGCTGACCGCGGCCTACCAGGCGTACTACGAGCACATGCCGGTCCGTGCCACCGCGATCCCGAACGGCCCGCACATCCAGATGTACCGCCGCCTGGAGTTCGGCCGGCTGGCCCGGCTCAACGTCCTCGACACCCGGCAGTTCCGCAGCGACCAGGCCACCACGCAGGACGGCGCCGAGTCGCCGTCGCAGACCATGCTCGGCGCCGAGCAGAAGCAGTGGCTGCTGGACGGGCTGTACGACTCCCCGGCCCGCTGGAACCTGATCGCCTCGCAGATCATGATGGCCGAGACCGACCTGCTGGCCGGCGAGGGCAAGCTCTGGTACTACGACGCCTGGGACGGCTACCAGGTCGAGCGCAACGCCCTGCTGCAGGAGTTCGCCGACATCCGCAACCCGGTCGTGCTCAGCGGCGACCGGCACCTGACCATGATCAGCGACCTGAAGGAGGACTTCGCCGACCCGGACTCCGACGTCGTCGGCGCCGAGTTCGTCGGCACCTCCATCTCCAGCAACGGCGACCAGGACCAGGCTGCCTTCCACGCCCAGTGGGACCCGCTGAAGGCGGACAACCCGCACTGGAAGGTGATCGACGCCCACCGCGGCTACCACCTGTTCGACATCGACCGCGACGGCATCGACGCCCAGGTCCGGGTCGTCGACACGGTCGTCCGGCCGCAGGCCACGGCGAGCACGCTGGCCCGGCTGCGGGTGGAGTCGGACGAGCCCGGCGTCCAGGTCGTGTGAACCCGATGTGACCGCTGAACCACCGCGTGACACCGGGAAACCGGTGCACCCCTGTGTGACCGTGTGAATTGCGTGTGAGAGCGGACCGGGGACGTATCCGCGTCCCGGGCCGCTCTTACTATGTTCTGGGTAAATCCCTACCCGCCCGTCCGCGCCGGACACCGTGAATCCGGCCCCTCGCTCCGGCCGAAACTCAAATGCTGCGGAACCCTGCTTCGGAATTCCGTGGTAATGACGATCCGCGCAAGTCACATCCCCGCTCGTTCGAGCCGAGCCGGCGCGGCGGTCGCCGGGCGCTGTCGGGAGCGCTCGCCGTGCCGCGTCGACACGGCCGCGGCGGTACCGGGCGTCCCTGTGGAACCTCCGTGCACCGCTTGTGGACTTACTCACAGTAATTTCGCGGGGGTTCACGGAACCGGCGCCCAATCACCAGGAGTGCAAGGTGAATGGTGGGTTGCGCGCACATATGCAGGGGACGTCACTCACCTTGCACTGCGGTTACCCGGAGTGGGACGATTTCACGGTTCCCTGTCGCCCCAAGGTAGGTCAGCCTGTGTCACAGCACATAGCCAAGCCCCGAACCACCGCAGTGATCCTGGCCGGTGGCACCGGTCAGCGGGTAGGTCTGTCGATCCCCAAGCAGCTGCTGAAGATCGCCGGCAAGGCAGTCATCGAGCACACCCTGACCACCTTCGAGAAGGCCGACTCGATCGACGACATCATCGTGCTGATGGCGCCGGGCTACGTGCCGGACATCGAGAAGATCGTCGCCAAGGCCGGGTTCACCAAGGTCAAGAAGATCATCGAGGGCGGCTCCACCCGGAACGAGACCACCGAGCGCGCCATCTCGGCCCTCGGCGAGGGCCTGGCCGAGGGGGAGGACCTCAACGTCCTCTTCCACGACGCCGTACGCCCCCTGCTCGCGCAGCGCGTCATCGACGACTGCGTGACCGCCCTGGAGCGCTACCAGGCCGTGGACGTCGCCATCCCGTCCGCGGACACCATCATCGTCACCCGCACGCACGGCGAGGACGGCGAGTTCATCACCGAGATCCCGGACCGCTCCCGGCTGCGCCGCGGCCAGACCCCGCAGGCCTTCAAGCTGTCCACGATCCGCCGCGCCTACGAGGTCGCCGCCGGCGACCCCAACTTCCAGGCCACGGACGACTGCTCCGTCGTCCTCAAGTACCTGCCGGACGTGCCGATCCACGTCGTCGCGGGCGACGAGTACAACATGAAGGTGACGCAGCCGGTCGACGTCTTCATCGCCGACAAGCTGTTCCAGCTCGCTTCCACGGCGGCCCCGGAACAGAAGGGCGAGGAGCTCTACCGCGAGTTGCTGACCGGCAAGACGGTCGTCGTCTTCGGCGGTTCGTACGGCATTGGCAAGGACATCTGCGAACTCGCCGAGTCCTACGGTGCCAAGGTGTACGCGCTGGGCCGCTCCACCACCGGCACCCACGTCGAGAACCCGGAGGAGGTCGACGACGCGCTGTCCAAGGCGTACGCGGAGACCGGCCGGATCGACTACGTGGTCAACACCGCGGGCGTGCTGCGCATCGGCAAGCTCGCCGAGACCGACAACGCGACCATCGAGGAAGCGCTCAAGGTCAACTACCTGGCCCCGGTGCAGATCGCGCGTTCGTCGTACAAGTACCTGTCCGAGACCAAGGGGCAGTTGCTGCTGTACACCTCCAGCAGCTACACCCGCGGCCGGGCCGAGTACAGCCTCTACTCCTCGACCAAGGCTGCCATGGTGAACCTCACCCAGGCCCTGTCCGACGAATGGGCCTCCGAGGGCATCCGCGTCAACTGCATCAACCCCGAGCGCACCGCGACCCCGATGCGCACCAAGGCCTTCGGCCAGGAGCCGGCCGGCTCGCTGCTCTCCTCCGAGGCCGTGGCCCGCACCTCCCTCGACGTGCTGCTGTCCGAGCTGACCGGTCACGTCATCGACGTCCGCCAGCAGGACCCGACGGCGGGCGCTGCCAAGGCCTCCGGGTTCGAGCAGGCCCTGGCTTCTGTCCTTGACCGCCAGGACGGCGTGTAATAATCAAGGCCAATTAGCTTTCGGGAATTCAGGCCTCTGTGGGTACTCATTCAACGGGTATCCGCGGAGGCCTGAGTCCTTACACCTCGCGAATTACCGACTACCCGCACACCCCGCGGCATTACAGAACAAAACCGGCACTCCCCCTCCCAGAGCAGGTTTCTTAGTGATATCCACCGCTATTCGCGTCGCCCGGGTGGGCAGCGCGGCCGAGCTGGCCGCGGCGGCCCTCATGATCCTGGGCTTCCCGGCGCTCATGCTGGCCGCGCTCGTCCCGAGCGTTCCCGCCTTCGCGGCCGCGGCCGCCGTGACGTACTTGGCGGACCACTTTCTGCACCGCAAGAACAGTTACCTGGTCAACCGCCTCAGCAAGGTGCGCGCAGGCCTGTCGATCCGCTTTCTGATCCGCCAACTGCTGCTGATTCTGCTGCTGGCCCGTTTGTCCCTCGCAGACAACCTGATCTTCTACGGCGCGGTCGCCTGCTTCATCGCGTTCTACGGCCTCCAGGCCCCGCACGGCGCCCTGGTCACCCTGATCCGCAACCGCCGCCGGATGCCGGTCGCCACCCGCAACGTCGATCTGAAGTCCCGCATCCGCATCCCGGACGCCCCGCCGCGCCGGCTGCTGCACCGGTCCGCGGAGAAGATGCTCCACCTCGACCTCTTCGCGGTCGTCTGCATCCTGGTCTCGGCGGCCGTGGACGACTCCGCCGCCGGGTTCGCGGGCATCGGTGTCACCATCGCCCTGGGCTGCCTGTACGTCCTCGCGCTCGTGCCCTACGTGCGCGGCCGGAGGACCCCGCCGAAGGCCGACGCCGTGCTCGCCGCCGTCGACGACTGGCTGGCCGTCTACAAGCCGGAGACGGTCCTCTACTTCTCCGGCTCCAAGGACTCCGCGTACCAGGTCAACATGTGGCTGGAGACGATGGAGCAGCTGGAGACCCGGCCGCTGATCATCCTGCGCGAGCGCGCCATCCTGACCAACCTCGCGCCCACCACGGTCCCCGTCATCTGCGTGCCCGGAGGGGTGCACCTGATGAACCTGGACCTGTCGACCGTGCGCGTCGCCCTGTACGCGGCGAACGTGGGCAAGAACATCCACCTGCTGCGCGTGCCCACCATGAAGCACGTCTTCATCGGCCACGGCGACAGCGACAAGCTGGCCAGCGTCAACCCGTACAGCAAGGTGTACGACGAGGTGTGGACCGCGGGCCGCGCGGGCCGCGACCGCTACGCCATCGCCGACGTCGGAGTCCGCGACGAGGACATCGTCGAGGTCGGCCGCCCCCAGCTCGCCCCCATCCAGAGCTGGCAGGGCGTGCCGGACGGCCGCATCCCGACCGTGCTCTACGCGCCGACCTGGGAGGGCTGGGACGGCAACCCGGGCAACACCTCGATCGTGCTCGCCGGCGAGAACATCGTGAAGAAGCTGGTCAAGGCCGACCCGCCGGTCCGTGTCCTGTACAAGCCGCACCCCTTCACCGGCACCGTCAGCGCCGAGGCGGGCGCCGCGCACCGGTGCATCACCGCCCTGGTCGAGAAGGCCGCCGCCGAGCGCGCCGCCGACTCCCGCTTCACCGGCGACACCGCCGCCCAGGACCGGGCCACGGAGGAGCTGGCCCGCATCGAGGCCCGCCTCGCCGAGTTGGCCGGCGTCGGCGGTGACAAGGGCGACGAGGCCGAGGCCACCCGCGACGGGATCGTCGACGTCGACAAGCACGAGGAGATCGCCCGGCTGCGCGCCGAGTGGAACGGCGCCTACTGGCGCTCGTTCCCGTCGCACGAGCACCGCGTGATCACGGGCGCCGAGCCGCGTCTGTACGACTGCTTCAACGTCTCGGACGCGATGGTCTCCGACATCTCCTCCGTGGTCTCCGACTTCATCGCGAGCGGCAAGCCGTACGCGGTCACCGACTCCGCCGAACTCGGCGTGGAGGAGTTCAAACGGCAGAACACGGCGGTGCGCGCCGCGACGATCCTGTCCAACAGCGCGGCGGAGCTGGGCGATCTGCTGGACGCCGTACGCGACCCGTCCAGCGACCCGCTGGCGAAGGACCGGGGAGAGCTGAAGCGCTACCTGCTGGGCCCGGACGAGCCGAAGTCGATCGACCAGTTCAACACCGCGGTCGCCAACCTGGCCCTCAAGGCCGAGGCCCGCAACGTCGGCCAGGTGTCCCGGCTCGGGGCGGCCAACGCCGACCCCGCCGAGACGGCCGAGCTGACCAACGCGCTGCCCCGCCAGCGGGGCGCGTCCGCCGGTGAGGAGGCGGACGGCGTGAGCGCGGGCTGACAGGTACCGACCCCGCCGTCACGGGGCCGGTCCACGGGAGCGAGCCCGGGGACCGGCCCTTTTCGCGTCTCTCCCCGCCGTTCAGGTTTCTTACCAGGCACTCTTACCGGTGCCGCTGCCCGAGGGTGAGCAGCTCTTACCGGCCGAGCGTACTGTCCGATGTATCCGCCGCCCGTGCCCGCCGTACGCCCGCGTGACGTACATCACTCATCACCGAACGTGAGGCAACCGCTTCCACGGGAAGCCCGTCTAACAAGGTGCGATTGAGGCTATACGGGAGAATTATTCAGTTGACTAGGGGGAATTGTGACCGTCGTGACGCAGCCTGATGTGAGTGTGATCATCGGGGCGTACGAGGCGATGCCATACCTGGTCGAGTGCCTGGCGTCCGTCGAGGCACAGACCATCGACCCGGCACGTATGGAGGTCATCTCCGTCGACGACGGCTCCACGGACGGCACGGGGGAGTACCTGGAGGAGTTCGCGGCCCGCGCCCCCATGCCGGTCACCGTCATCCGGCAGGAGAACTCCGGCGGCCCCAGCGGCCCGCGCAACGTCGGCCTCGGCAAGGCCGCCGGACGCTACGTCTTCTTCCTCGACGCCGACGACCGGCTCGGGCCCGAGGCCCTGGAGCGCATGGTCGCCATGGCCGACAAGAACGGCACCGACGTCGTCCTCGGCCGGGTCGAGGGCATCAACCGAATCCCGCCGAAGTCCATGTGGGGCAAGACGCTCGACCGGACCGACGTCTACTCCTCCAACATCAAGTTCACGCTGAGCGCGCAGAAACTCTTCCGCCGCGAACTGCTGGAGCAGCACGGCATGCGCTTCGACGAGTCCCTGTGGACCGGCGAGGACGCGCTCTTCACCATGGAGGCGTACCTGCGGGCGAACGGCGTGTCCGTGCTCGCTGACTACACCTGCTACTACCTGGTCGGCCGCGAGGACGGCAAGCACGTGACGAAGAGCGGGAGTTACACCCTCCGCTTCGACTCCGCGCGCGCCCTGATGAAACTGATCGCGGACATGGTCCCGGCGGGCGCCAAGCGCGACACCCTCATGGTCCGGCCCTTCCTCATCACCCTGCTGCCACAGTTCGGGCCGAAGTTCCTCAAGGACGGCGAAGAGGTCCGCCGGCGCAAGTTCGAGCTGGCCAAGCCGCTGATGGACGCCTACTGGACGCCCGGGGTGGCCCGTCGGCTCAAGGTGCACGAGCGGCTGCGGCTGCACCTGGTGGCCCAGCAGCGGCCCGATCTGCTACTGGACGTCGTGGAGTTCGTGAAGGCGAAGAAGCAGGCCGCCGCCGTCCTGGAGAAGCGCGGTACCCGTCTGTACCTCATCTACCCGCACTTCCGGTCGAAGGCGGCCGGCATCCCCGACCACGTCTACCTCGCCGAACCCCGCGAGGCCCGGGTCTTCGACGGTTACCGGGAGGCCGCCGCCACCTCCTTCCTGCGCCGGGCGCTCAGGAAGATCCGGCGGATGCTGCCCAGCGGAGGAGTCGGCGCGGCGGCGGCCTGAAGGTGCCCCATGAGGCAGGGAGTCACTGCTTGCCCGACTGCAACGCCCGGCCCATCACGCGGCGGGCGCGCCGGTAGACGGAGGCGGCGGGAGCGGGCACCGTGTCCTTGGACCGGCGCGCCCGCGCCAGCTCCCGCCTCAACTGGTTGTTGTCCTGGGTCAGTTCGCTGACACGGGTGTGCAGCCAGCCGAACCGGCTGCTGAGCGAGGCGAGGTCGGTGTCGTTCCAGGGGCGCACGCCCGGCGGGAACGCCAATGACCCCATCTTCTCCTCGAAGGCCGCGCCGCCGTCGCCGTGCGTGAACGTGTTCTGCAGGCCGTTCTTGTCCAGGAACCCGGCGAACCGCTCGAAGCGCTCCCGGTGGTTGCCGAGCAGGCCGCCGAAGTCGGCCTGCTCGTACAGCCGCGCCGGGTCGGCCGCCTCCGGGTCCTTGGCGACCTTGTCCAGCCGCTGGTGCGGGATCTCGAAGTACCGGCACAGCTCCAGCGTGCGCGAGTCCCCGCACAGCACGGTCGCGGGCGTCCCCGCGAGCAGCGCCGCGATGTTGCCGTGGATGCGGGAGCCGAAGGAGAAGTCGAAGGGGCGCAGGTCGTCGATCCAGGTGACCGGGTCGATGTACACCCGCACCTTGTCCTCCCCGTACATCGGGTGGTCCGGGTGCGTCGGCATCGCGGTCACCTGGGCGTTCGGGTCGCTGAGGTCGCGCCAGTGCAGCTGCCGCGCGTCGCTGAGGTTCTGGCCGACGAAGCGCAGGTGGGGGTACCGGTCGTGGGTGCGAGTGATGATCCGGCCGAGGCCCTGCTTCTTCACCGCGCTGTGCGAACCGTTGATCGCGATCCGTGACTGAGCGGTCAGCTCGGGCACCCGCTTGCGGACGTCGAGCGCGCTGCCGTACAGGAACAGCGACGGGCAGCCGATCACCTCCACGTCCCGGAAGCCCATGTCCCGCAGATACTGCTCGGTGAACTCACCCCGCACCCCGATCGAGGCACTGCGCTCCAGCACCGCCGAGCAGAACTCGCGGACCGTCGGCTCGATCTGCCGCAGCCGCTCCGGGTCGTAGCTCACCCCGGTCTGCGCGCCGACGCCGAGCACCACGACCGGGATCCTGAGCCGCGTGATGAGCCGGGTCAGGCGCTTCAGCGCGGTCTCGAAGGAGGGCCGGAAGGCGTTGGCGAGCGGCACGACGAAGGCGTCGTACTCCTCGTTGATCCGGGCGGCGGCGGCCACCTCGGTCCGCCCGCCGTTCGAGACGACCTCGGTTCCCGGTACCTCGAGGATCTTGTGGGCCGCGTCCTGGAAGATCAGGTTGCCCGCGTTGGTGGCCATGACGTCCTGATGGAGAGCCTCTTCCACGGTGTAGACGTCATAGGGGCTCTTGCCGGATCTCAGCAGGATGCGCTTCACAGGGCGAACAGTAGGAGACACAAGCTTCAACCTAAGTTTGCGTCAGCTTTAATTTCTATAAGCAACCAACACAACCTTTTTGCCGTAAGCGACTCGTGCGCAGATGGCTACAGCCCGCCTGTCCGGAGGCTGGACCGGTGCGCACTACAGGGCCCCGTCGCGTAGATTGCCGGACAGGCAGCCGGAACCGGGCGAGGGGACAGCAGGCAAGGTGGCAAGGGCAAGGCAGGCCGTGGGCGAGGCCCGCAGGATCGTCGTCAAGGTGGGCTCCTCCTCGCTGACCACCGCCGCGGGCGGCCTGGACGCCGACCGCGTCGACGCGCTGGTCGACGTCCTCGCCAAGAGCCGCAGCGGCGGGGAGAAGGAGGTCGTCCTCGTCTCCTCCGGAGCCATCGCTGCCGGCCTCGCCCCCCTGGGCCTGCGCCGCCGCCCCAGGGACCTGGCCCGCCAGCAGGCCGCCGCCAGCGTCGGCCAGGGCCTGCTCGTCGCTCGCTACACCGCCTCCTTCGCCCGCTACGGCGTACGCGTCGGCCAGGTCCTGCTCACCAGCGACGACATGAGCCGCCGCGCCCACCACCGCAACGCCTCCCGCACCCTGGACAAGCTGCTGGCCATGGGTGCCTGCCCGATCGTCAACGAGAACGACACCGTCGCCACCGACGAGATCCGCTTCGGCGACAACGACCGCCTCGCCGCGCTCGTCGCCCACCTCGTCCACGCCGACCTGCTGGTGCTCCTCTCCGACGTCGACGGCGTCTACGACGGCGATCCCAGTAAGCCGGGCACCTCGCGGATAGCGGAGGTGCGCGGGCCCGAGGACCTCGCCGAGGTCGAGATCGGCAGCGCGGGCAAGGCCGGCGTCGGCACCGGCGGCATGGTCACCAAGGTGGAGGCCGCCCGGATCGCGGCCGCCGCGGGCATCCCGGTGGTGCTGACCAGCGCCGTCCACGCGGCGGAGGCGCTGGCCGGCGGCGACACCGGCACCTACTTCCACCCTGCCGGCAAGCGCTCGGCCGACCGGATGCTGTGGCTCCAGCACGCCTCCACACCGCAGGGTTCCCTCACGCTGGACGACGGCGCGGTCCGCGCGGTCGTCGAGCGGCGCAAGTCGCTGCTGCCCGCGGGAATCGCCGCCGTGGAGGGCGAGTTCAGCGCCGGTGACCCCGTCGAGCTGCGGGACGGCAGCGGACGTGCGGTGGCCCGTGGACTCGTCAACTTCGACGCCAAGGAGATCCCCCAGCTGATCGGGCGTTCGACCCGGGAGCTGGCGCGCGAGCTCGGCCCGGCGTACGAACGCGAGGTCGTACACAGGGACGACCTGGTGCTGCTGCACTCGCAACACGCGTAAAACCACCAGTGAAACGGGGCGTAAGGACGGCTCCCGGTGGGGGACGTTCCGTAAAACCGCCACGCGGAGCCCCGCGGCCTGCTCAACTTTCTCCCAGAGGCAGTTGAAGGGACAGGTTCCGTCGAGGGGCATTGCGTGAAGGAGGCCGTCGTGAGACGAGTGCGCCCTGGGGCGGCGTCCCGCGGTGCTCTGACGAGCGTCGCGGCCGGCGACACGTACCAGGACTACGAGGAGCCCAAGGACCTGCCCCGCCTGTGGCACGTCACCCTCAGCGTCTCCGGGGCGAAGGTTCCCCTGCCGGACCTGCGACGCGCCCTGGAACAGCTCGCCCACGACCACCCCTTCCTGTTGACCAGCAGATACGCGAGCGACCACGCGGAGATCCGGTACTGGGAGGAGGCCCGCGACCTGCACGACGCGGCCGCCGTCGCCCTGCGCCTGTGGGGCGAGCACCGGCAGAGCGCGGGCCTGCCGGCCTGGGAGATCGTCGGGCTCGAGGTCATCGACCGGGAGACGTACCACCAGCGCATCGCCGAGGGGTACGGGCCGGCGCCCGCGACACCCGTCGGGGTTCACCCCTTCTGACCTTCCGGCGGGACCGGCTCGGGTCCTGACCGTCCGGCGTGGGACCGGCTCGGCTCCTGACCGTCCGGCGTGGGACCGGCTCGGCTCCTGACCGTCCGGCGTGGGACCGGCTCGCCCCTTTTCACCCGTCTCGCCGTGTGGGACGACGGCTGAACCGCTCCGGGCCGCGCACTACCCTTCCCTCATGACCACGCTCTCGCCGTACGACTCCATGTCCCCGGTCACCCAGGCCGCCTACCGGGCCAAGGCCGCCGCCGCCGACCTCGCGCCGCTCCCGCGCGCCGTGAAGGACGACGCGCTGCTCGCCATCGCCGACGCCCTGGAGGTCCGGACCAGCGAGATCGTCGAGGCCAACGCCAAGGACGTGTCCAAGGCCCGGGAGAACGGCACCAGCGAGGCCATCGTCGACCGGCTCACCCTCACCCCCGAGCGGATCCGCGCCATCGCCTCCGACGTCCGCGACGTCGCGAAGCTGCCCGACCCGGTCGGCGAGGTCGTCCGCGGCTCCACCCTCCCCAACGGCATCGACCTGCGGCAGGTCCGCGTCCCGCTCGGCGTGGTCGGCATCATCTACGAAGCCCGCCCCAACGTCACCGTCGACGCCGCCGCCCTCTGCCTGAAGTCCGGCAACGCCGTCCTGCTGCGCGGCTCGGTCTCCGCCTACGAGTCCAACACCGCCCTCGTCCGGGTGATCCGCGACGCCGTCGGCGGCGCCGGGCTGCCCGCCGACGCCGTCCAGCTGGTGCCGGGCGAGAGCCGTGAGTCCGTGCGCGAGCTGATGCGCGCCCGGGGACTCGTCGACGTGCTGATCCCGCGCGGCGGCGCCTCCCTGATCCAGACCGTGGTCAGCGAGTCCACCGTCCCCGTCATCGAGACCGGCACCGGCAACTGCCACGTCTACGTCGACGCCCAGGCGGACATCGACATGGCGATCGAGATCCTGATCAACTCCAAGGCCCAGCGGGTCAGCGTCTGCAACGCAGCCGAGACCCTCCTGGTCCACCAGGACATCGCCCCGGAGTTCCTGCCGCGTGCCCTCGACGCCCTCGCCGAGGCAGGGGTGACCGTGCACGCCGACGAGCGGGTGCTGGCCCACGCCAAGGACTCGAAGGCCACCGTGGTCGAGGCGACCCCGGAGGACTGGGAGACCGAGTACCTCTCGTACGACATCGCCGCCGCCGTCGTGGACTCCCTCGACAAGGCCGTCGAGCACATCCGGCTGTGGACCTCAGGCCACACCGAGGCGATCGTCACCACCTCCCAGCAGGCGGCCCGCCGCTTCACCCAGCTGGTCGATTCCACCACCGTCGCCGTGAACGCCTCCACCCGCTTCACCGACGGCGGCCAGTTCGGCTTCGGCGCCGAGATCGGCATCTCCACCCAGAAGCTGCACGCCCGCGGTCCCATGGGCCTTCCGGAGCTGACCAGCACGAAGTACATCGTCACCGGCGACGGCCACGTCCGCCGCTGACGGCCTGGCGGAAAGACGTCTCATCAGGCGGATGAATTTCCATACCGTCTGCCCAAATTGATCCCCCAGGTCTACTCTGGATCCGTGCCGGAGGACGTGGGGGGCACGCCGTTCCCTGACGGCTGGGAGCCCGACGACGACCACGACCACGGGGTGCCGGACGAAGAGTTCGCCTCCGTGGTATTCGACGAGGCCTTCGTACAGGCGGCCGTGGTGCACGAGCCGACCGCCGTCGAACGCCTCCTGGCCGCCGCGCAGGCCAGAGCCGAGGCCTCCGAGGCAGAAGCCCGCCGAGCCCACGCCAGAGGCGAGCGCTACGACGACGGGTACGGCCCCGAAGGTACCGATTTCGGTCATGACCGGGACGATGACGAACTGGACGACACCTACGTCCTCGGCGACCACCGCGGTGCCTTCGGACCCTACGGCAGGCAGGTCCGCTGGCACCGGCCCGTCGCCTGGGTGCTCGCCCTCGTGGTGGGCATCGGCATGGTCGCGCTGGCCTTCGCCGCGGTCTACCGGGGCGCCTCCTCGAACACCCGCGACCGGGTGCCCTCACCCGCCTCGACCGGCCTGGAACAGGGCGCGGCCTCACCCCCCTCCGCCTCCGCCGACTCCGCCCAGCCGGCGGTCTCGGCGATCCCGCGATCGCCCTGAACAGCCGCACACACTTCTGGTGAGAACCTGTCAGAAGTTGTCGTGCAGCACGGCGTTTACCCGAGGCCCGCGAGACCTACCCTGAAAGTATGGGCGGGCCTGGAGACCCACCGGAGGGGACACCCGAGGGCGGCCCCGGCGGTGCAGAGGACGAGTACCGATCCGTCGTGTTCGACGAATCGTTCGTCCGTGCTGCCCGCCTCCAGGAATACTCCGCGCAGGAGCGCATGGCCGACCACGCGCCCGCCGTACGCCGCCGCCCGCCCCTGCGCCGGGGGCTGACCCGGCAGGCCCTGATCCTCGCCATGCTGATCGCCGTCGCCTTCGGCACCGCGGTCTACATGGGCGTCCGCCATCCCTACAGCTCCCCGCAGGCCCGGCGCTCCGTCGAGGCCCTGCGGATGACCGTCATCCCGCTCGCCCCCCAGGGAAAGGTGCCCGGCGCCGCCGACGCCGAGTTCCTCTACGCGCACAGCCCCGCCGCCCAGTTCGAGGTCGGCGCCACCGGGATACCACTGCCCGCCACCCGCAGCACCGCCCACTTCTCCGACAGCCAGGTCACGGCCGCCCTGAGCATCACCAGGAACTACCTCGTCCGCTCCTCCCTCGACCCCGACGTGCTCACCGGCCACCAGGTCCGCCCGGCCCGGTCCCTTCTGGACTCCGACCAGCTCGACCAGTTCGACCAGAGCTTCGACCACCCGGCGGCGGACGGCCGTCACGCCCCCACCGGCTGGCTGGTCCGCCTCGACCCCTCCCGCGCGGAACTGGCCGACGACAGGATCCGCGTCCAGGGCACCCTGCAGGCCACCGAAACCGACCCGGCCACCCTGGAGGTCGACGCCCACACGATCTTCGTCTACGCCCTGCGCCCGGCCGGCGCCGCTGCCGACGCCCCTGTGTCCCTGTTCACCGTCCGCCGCGAGCTGACCCTCCGCTTCGACCCCGACGACCTGCGCCTGGGCGAGCTCCAGCTGATCGCTTCCTACCTCCAGGCCGGCCCCATGTCCTGCGTGGACGACGCCACCTCCTATCTGCGCCCCCTTCTGTCCGGCCAGACCGCCCGGACGGGCCGCCCGGCCGGCACCAACCCCTTCGCGATGGACAGCGCGACGGCCCTGTGCGGAACGCTGGCCCCTCAGGCCCAGCCGAAGGTCTGAGGGGGCCTGGGCCGAGGTGTGAAGGAGGCGCCGGGGCCAAGGTGCGAGGGAGGCCCGGGGCAAAGCCGTGAACGAGGCCGGGGCCAAGCCGTGAGGGGGACTGGGGTCGAGGTGTGAGAGGGCTCGGGTCAGTCCCCTTCCTGCGGCGGCGTGTCGCTCGGCCCGTCCTTCGGGGGAGCCGGGGTCCTGAAGCCGTCGAAGCCGCGGCGGACCCGGTCACCCAGGTCGCCGGCGCCGCCCGCGAGATCCGTGACCAGCTTCATCAGGGGATCCTTGGAGCTCTTCACATCGCTGGCGTAGCTCGCGGCGGACTCGCGGAAGGAGTCGCTGACCGAGGTGTCCTTGTCCTCGCTGCGCCTCGGATAGTGCCCGTCCATGATCCGCTGGTAGTCCCGGGACCCGGCCCATTTCTTCAGCTCGGCCGCCCGTAGGGTGGCGAAGGGATGCGAGCGGGGCAGCACGTTCAGGATCTTCAGCACGGAGTCGCGCAGATCGCCCCCGGACTCGTACTCCTCGGCCTGCTCCAGGAACGCGTCCACGTTCATCTCGTGCAGATGGTTGCCACCCGCGATCTTCATCAGGCCGCGCATGGAGGCCCGCAGGTCCTGCCCCACCAGCAGCCCCGCCCGGTCCGCGGACAGCTCCGACTTGCGGAACCACTCCCGCAGCGCCGTCACGATCGCCATGATCGCCAGATTGCCCAGCGGGATCCAGGCGACCTTCAACGCCAGGGATGTCAGGAACAGCAGAATCGTGCGGTACACCGAGTGCCCGGACAGGGCGTGGCCCACCTCGTGCCCGACGACCGCCCGCATCTCCTCCTCGTCGAGCAGCTCGACCAGCCCCGTGGTGACCACGATGATCGGCTCGTCAAGCCCGATGCACATCGCGTTCGGCTGCGGGTCCTGCGTGACGTACATCGGCGGGACCTTCTCCAGGTCCAGGATGTAACAGGCGTCGAGCAGCATGTCGTGCAGGTGCGAGAACTGCCGCTCCGAGACGCGCACCGAGTCGGACAGGAACAGCAGTCTCAGGCTCCGCTCCGGAAGCAGCCCGCTGAGCGCCTTGAACACCGTGTCGAATCCGCTGAGCCTGCGCAGCGCCACCAGGGCCGACCGGTCGGCCGGGTGCTCGTACGCACGCGAGGAGATCCCCGGGAAGCGCCTGCGCTGCCTGCTCGGCACACGCTCGTGCCCCGTCTGCTCGCGGCCGTCGTCGGACATGTCTTCCCCCATGTGCGTGTGAGTGCCCACTGTGCCCCCAAGGCAGAGGCCAGCCTAGGCGGAGATACCGTGGACGGGCAGTACAGCCGAAGGAGTCCGCGTCATGGAGCACCACCCCACAGCCGCCTGGCTGACCGAGGCCGCCACGAGCGCCGTCCAGCAGCACGGGGCGGGGAACCTGCTCCGGGTCGTCCTGATCGTGATGGTCCTTGGGTGCGTACTGACCGCGTGGTTCCTGCTGCGCGGCTACAAGGGGAAGGACGACTGACGGTCGCCGAAGGTTCCCCGGCCGCGCCCGACCCGCGCCCCGCCACCCGCACCAACGGCGGAGTCGGGGTGATCGGCGCCGGGCCGCCCGCATACGATGAGCCGACATCTTTATCCCGCCCACACGCGATAGGTCCTGCCGAAGATGAGCATCCACCGCGCCGCTGCCCAGCTGGTCACCCTCGCCGAGGAGCACGGCGGCAACCACAACAGCCTCAACCCGGCCGTCACCGGCGGCGGCGCCTTCATCATCCTGCTGCTGCTCCTGTGGATCACCACCCGCTTCAACCGCGACCGCTGACCCGGGACCCCGTCCCCCGCCGGGGCCCTCAGACCGGGCCGGTAGGGTCTGCACGCATGGGAGAGCAGGACATGCCTACCGGTCCGGCGAACGAAGCGGCCGCGCACACGGCCGGCGCCGCCGCCAAGAACGCCGACCCGGCGGCCGGCACGGTGAAGACCCCGGCGTACGGGCCGGGCAACGGCCCCGCCCACACGGGCAAGCGCCGCCTCGGCGTCATGGGCGGAACCTTCGACCCGATCCACCACGGGCACCTCGTGGCGGCCAGCGAGGTCGCGGCCCAGTTCCAGCTGGACGAGGTGGTGTTCGTGCCCACCGGCCAGCCGTGGCAGAAGTCCCACCGCAAAGTCTCCCCGGCCGAGGACCGCTATCTGATGACGGTCATCGCGACCGCCGAGAACCCGCAGTTCTCCGTCAGCCGCATCGACATCGACCGCGGCGGCCCCACCTACACCGTGGACACGCTGCGCGACCTGCGGGCCCTCAACCCCGACACCGACCTGTTCTTCATCACCGGCGCGGACGCCCTCGCCCAGTTGCTGACCTGGCGGGACTCGGAGGAGCTGTTCTCCCTCGCGCACTTCATCGGCGTCACGCGGCCCGGGCACCACCTGACCGACCCGGGCCTGCCGGCGGGCGGCGTCTCGCTCGTCGAGGTGCCGGCGCTCGCCATCTCCTCCACAGGCTGCCGTGCGAGAGTCGCCAAGGGCGACCCCATCTGGTACATGGTGCCGGACGGAGTCGTGCGCTACATCGACAAGCGCGAGCTGTACCGCGGCGAGTGAGCCGAGAGGGGCACCGGTGAACGACCGATACGACACAGGTGACGCCGGCTACGGCGCCGCCCCGTACGAACTCGTCGGCTACGACGAGCACGGGCAGCCCGTGTACCGGCAGATCCCGGCACAGCAGGCGCCGCAGCAGCCGTACGACCCGTACGCCCAGCAGGGCTACGGCTACGACTCGTACGCTACGGGCGGCCAGCAGCAGCCGCCCTCCTACGACCCCTACGACACCGGTCAACAGCCGCCCGCCGCACCCTCCTACGACGCTTATCGCTCGCAGGCCCCGTACGACCCGTACGGCACCGGCACGCACCGCGCCGCCACCCCGGACCCCTACGGGCAGGCGGCCACCAGCGGGCAGCAGCAGCACCGCGTCGCCGAACAGACCGCGTACATCCCGCAGCAGGCCGGTCCGGCCGAGCCGGCTCATGCCCCGGACGAGCCCGAGCAGGCGACCTCCGGGGAACGGGAGTACCACACCGAGCAGTTCGCCTTCGTGGAGGACCCGGACGGTGACTCCGAGGACGTCATCGACTGGCTGAAGTTCACCGAGAACCGCACCGAGCGCCGCGAGGAGGCCCGCCGTCGCGCCCGCGCCCGGGTCACCGCCCTCGTCGTCGTCCTCGCCCTCGTCGCCGTCGGCGGCGTCGGCTACCTCTGGTACGCCGGGAAACTGCCCGGCCTGTCCTCGTCCGGCTCCAAAACGGGCACGGCGACGCCGGTGAGCGCCCAGAAACGCGACGTGATCGTCGTCCACCTGCACAACACCGGCAAGGGCGGCACCTCCACGGCACTGCTGGTCGACAACACCACCACCAAACAGGGCACCACCGTCCTGCTGCCCAACTCCCTCGCGCTGAGCGGCGACGACGGCTCCACCACGACCCTCGCCAAGTCGGTCGACGACGACGGCGCCTCCGGCACCCGCGACCAGCTCGACACCGTCCTCGGCACCGACATCCAGGGCACCTGGCGCCTGGACACTCCCTACCTGCAGAACCTCGTCGACCTGGTCGGCAACATCGACATCGACACCAATGCCGACGTACCCGACCCGGACGCCAAGAAGAAGAACACCTCGCCACTGGTCCACCAGGGCAAGGGCCAGACCCTCAGCGGCAAGATGGCCGTCGCCTACGCCACCTACCGCGCCGCCGGCGAGGCCCAGAACGCCCAGCTGGAGCGGTTCGGGCAGGTCATGCAGGGCGTACTGCGCAAGGTCTCCTCCGATCCGGCGGACGCCACGACCACCGTGCAGACCCTCGCGCAGATTCTCGACCCGCCGCTGACCGACAAGGACCTCGGCAGCTTCCTCGCCAGGCTCGCGGACCTCGCCAAGGGCGGCGACTACCGGACGGCCCTGCTTCCCGTGCAGTCCGACGGCACGCTGAGCGCCAGGACCAGCGGCAGCGTGGTGAAGGACATCCTCGGCGGCACCGCCAAGAGCCCCGACGCGGGCTCCGCGGTCCGGGTCTCCGTCCAGAACGCCACCGGCGTGAAGGACGACACGGAGAAGGCCCGCGTGGTCCTCCTCAACGGCGGCTTCACCTTCCTCGAGGGCGGCACCGAGTCCGGCACCCAGGCCACCTCCAAGGTGCTCTACGCCGATGCCGCCGACAAGGCGAACGCCACCGAGGTCGCCAAGACCCTCGGCCTGCCCGCCGGCTCGGTGACCAAGGGCACCGTCTCCTCCGGGGCCGACGTTTCGGTCGTCCTCGGCAGCGACTACAAGCCCGCCTCCTCCTGACAGCGGCCGGGGCACCCCATGTGATGCGGTAATCACGTGGGGTGCGCCAGGCGGTCCGTGAGACCCTTGGTGTCAAGTGACCCCTTGACGGAAAGCCATGTAGTGACCGCCACCGATCGTTCCCTTGAGCTCATCAACACCGCCGCGCAGGCGGCGGCCGACAAGCTCGCCCACGACGTCATCGCCTACGACGTCAGCGACGTCCTGTCGATCACGGACGCATTCCTGCTGGCCTCCGCGCCGAACGACCGCCAGGTCAAGGCGATCGTCGACGAGATCGAGGAGCGCCTGCTGAAGGAACTCGGCGCCAAGCCGGTACGCCGCGAGGGCGACCGCGACTCGCGCTGGATCCTGCTCGACTACGTCGACATCGTCGTGCACGTCCAGCACAGCGAGGAGCGGGTCTTCTACGCCCTGGAGCGGCTGTGGAAGGACTGCCCCGAGCTGGAGCTGCCCGCCGACGCCAAGGCCACCCGCGGCAAGGCCGAGGAGCACGCCAAGCTGCAGGACGCCGAAGAGCCGGGCGGGGAGTGGCGATGAGCGCCACCGGCGAGGTGAGCGACCGCAAGGGCAGGGGCCGCCGCATCATCCTGTGGCGGCACGGCCAGACCTCGTGGAACGTGGAACGCCGCTTCCAGGGCACCACGGACGTCGAGCTGACCGAGACCGGCATCGGCCAGGCCCGCCGCGCCGCCCGGCTGCTCGCCTCCCTGGCCCCTGACGCGATCGTCTCCTCGGACCTGCGGCGGGCCGCGGACACGGCCGCCGAGCTGGCCGCCCTCACGGGCCTCGACATCATCCGCGACGAGGGCCTGCGCGAGACCTACGCAGGCGTCTGGCAGGGGCTGACGCACGAGGAGATCATCGCCCGCTACGGCGAGGAGTACGCCGCCTGGAAGCGCGGCGAGGCGGTCCGCCGCGGCGGCGGCGAACTGGAGACCGAGGTCGCCGAACGCGCCGCTCCCGTCGTGCTGCGGCACGCCGAGAAGCTGCCCGAGGACGGCACCCTCGTGGTGGTCAGTCACGGCGGCACCATCCGCACCACCATCGGCCGTCTCCTCGGCCTGGAGGCCCCGCACTGGGAGAGCCTCGGCGGTCTCTCCAACTGCTGCTGGTCCGTGCTCGGCGAGGGCGCCCGCGGCTGGCGTCTGCTGGAGCACAACGCGGGCACCCTTCCGGAGCCCGTCCTCGGCGACGACGACTGAGCCTCCCCGGTCCGCCGTCCCCGGCCCGGGACCCGGATTTCACTTTCCGGCAGGTCACAGGCTAAAGTTCTTCTTGTTCGCCTCGCCGCGCGGGAAGAACACCAGGGGCTATAGCTCAGTTGGTAGAGCGCCTGCATGGCATGCAGGAGGTCAGGAGTTCAATTCTCCTTAGCTCCACAGATCGACACTCTGTTGAGTTGTCAAGGATCGGTGATGAGGATCCCGTCCCCTCAGGGGGGCGGGATCTGCTGCGTTTCATCGGCGGATGGGCTCGGCGGCCTCCCCGTCCGTCGGTGGCCACAGCCGCTGTCTCCGCTCCCTCAGCAACGCGACCTTCGTACGCGCCTCTTCGTCCTCCGGGGTGTAGACCACGATCCGGCACTCGGGCATCCCGTCGATGGACAGGGACTGCGAGGTCATCCGCATCTCGCCCACCCCGTGGTGACGGAACGTCTTCACTCGCGGCCCCGGCGGCGTCACCTCACCGCTCTCCCACAGCAGCGCGAAGTAGGGGCTCGCCGCCGACAGCGCGCGTATGTACTCCTCCCAGGCCGGCTCGCCCACGTGTCTGCCGTACGCCGACCGCAGCGTCGCCACCATCACCGGCAGCTCGCGCTCGCGGTGCACCACCGGACATGTCTCCTCCGGCACCGTGAACAGCGTCCACAGCACATTGGGCACACCGATCCGGAGGGTCTCCGGCACCACGAACAGATCGCGGTAGGCCGGGTTGGTGGCCAGGACGTCGTACCGCGAGTTGTAGACCACCGCGAGCAGCGGGTCGAGGGCGTCGATGATGCCCTGCACTTCCGGGCCGGTCCGGCGGGCCATGCCCTCCGGGGCCGGATCGAAGGGCACCTCGGCCAGCCGGTACAGGTGCTCCCGCTCGGGCGGGTCCAGCCGCAGCGTCCGCGCCACCGCGTCCAGCACCTGCGGCGAGGCGTTGATCGGCCGGCCCTGCTCCAGCCACGTGTACCAGGTCACGCCCACGCCTGAGAGCTGGGCGACCTCCTCCCGGCGCAGCCCGGGCGTGCGCCGCCGCAGCCCCGGCGGCATGCCCACGTCGGCCGGTGTCACCCGGGCCCGCCTGCTGCGTAGAAAGGCGGCCAGCTCCGGCCTGCGGCGTTGTGTCGTCGTCCCCATCGGCGTACGCCCCCGTCCCCCGTCGTCCCGTTTCCATCGTCGGCACCCGGCCCGGGCGCTGCCAGGTGCTGCCAGTACCAGCATCGGTGGGCACTCGGCACCTGTACCGGCCCGTCGTCAGGCTCGATGCCATGACGACGACACCCCGGCCCGGGCCGAGTTCCGCGCCCGTTCCGAACCCTGCGATCAGTGAAGCACCTGCCACTGACAGTGAAGCGTCTGACACTGACAGTGCTCCCCCCGTCCGTCACAATGGGTTTCCTGTCACGCACAGTGAAGCACCCGTCACTGACAACCGGTCCCGGCTGTTGCTCCGGGTCCTGCTGACCGCCCTGTTCATGGCAGCCCTCGACGTCTTCATCGTGAACGTCGCCACCCCCACCATCGGTTCCGATCTCCACGCCTCGGGCGCCGACCTGCAGCTGGTGATCGCCGGCTACACCATCAGCTACTCCGTGCTGCTGATCACCGGCGCCCGGCTAGGTGACCGGCTCGGCCACGCCCGGGTCCACCTGGCCGGGCTCGCCGTCTTCACGGCCGCTTCGCTCGCCTGCGGCCTGGCGCAGGGCTCGACCGAACTGATCGTGTTCCGGCTGGTGCAGGGCGCCGGTGCGGCGCTGATGATCCCGCAGGTGCTGAGCCTGATCCAGCGCTCCTTCACCGGCGAGGCCCGGGCCCGGGCGCTCGGCGCCTACTCGGCGGTCCTCGCCGTCGGTGCGGCGGCTGGGCAGATCGTCGGAGGTGTGCTGGTCAGCGCCGACCTGCTCGGCACCGGATGGCGGCCGGTGTTCCTGGTCAACGTGCCGGTGGGCGCGGTCCTGCTGGTGCTGGGCAGGCGGGTCCTGCCGAGGGGCCGCACAGCGGAGCCCGAGCGGGCACGCGCCCTGGACCTGCCCGGCCTCGTTCTGCTCGGCGCAGCCGTGTCGCTGCTGACCGTGCCGCTGGTGCTCGGACAGGAAGAGGGCTGGCCAAGGTGGTCCTGGCTTTCGCTGGGCGCCGCCGTGCTCCTGTTCGCCGTCTTCTGTGGCTACGAGTCCCGGCTCGCCCGGCGCGGCGGCGCCCCGCTGATCGCACCCCGGGTCCTGCGCCACCCCGGCATCGGCCTGGCCGTGTTCCGCATCCTGGCCGTCATGTCGCTCAACGCCGGATTTCTCTTCGCGCTGACCCTGCACGTCCAGGGCGGCCTGGGTTACAGCGCCCTGCGGGCCGGCCTGAGCTTCGCGCCGACCGCGGTCGTCTTCGGCGCGGTCAGTCTGACCTGGCGGAAGTGGCCGGCCGCCGGGCAGCGGGCGCTCACCCCTGCCGGGTTCGCGCTCACGGCCCTCTCCTTGGCCGTGGTGGGCCTCGCCTTCCACGACGGCGGCGACGGGGGAGCGGTGCTCTACGCCGGCTACGCCGGTGTGGGGGTCGGGCTCGCCCTCGCCTTCAGTCCGACGCTCACGGGCGCGCTGGCCGCCGTGCGGCCCGAGGACGCGGCGGACGCCAGTGGGCTGCTGGCGACGGTCGTCCAGCTCGGTCAGCTGATCGGGGTTGCGACCTTCGGCACACTGTTCCTGAACCGGCTTGAGTCACTCGCGGGCCCGGGGGCGTATACCTCTGCGGCGGCGTTCTCCGTGAGCGCGTGGGCGCTGGCCGGAACGGCCGCGGTGGGGGCTGTGTCCGGACTGGTACTGAGGCGTCGCTGACCGTATTGGTCCGGCCGTGGCAGAATCAAACGGCCGGAAGGGGGCGCGACCCGACGGGAGGGAGTAGCGATGCCTGCGAGCATCCTTGGGGAGGTCGGCCACCTCCTCGGTGCGGCGTTGATTCGGGGCACGACCACCCGGCTCAGCTGCCCTTCCTGCGGTTCCGCGCACGTGGCCCAAGTGCTCGGCGACAACGGCGGAATTTCCTACGTGTGCACGGCCTGCGGCCACAGCTGGAGCTGATCGATGGGTGCACACAGGCGAAAGTGCGACTGGTGTGGGAGCGGTACGCCCATCGTCCGTGACATGGAACCGGTCAATCCCGACTACCAGTACTGGTGCGAGGAATGCGCGCGGGCGCTGATCATAAAGGGCGACCCGATCGAGACCTACCGTGAGCTGGAGGGGGAGCCGATCTACGGGCGCCTGCTCGAGGAGCACTGCACGCTCAAGAGGTTCTACTCCTTCGTCACCGCTTGACGGGCTCCTGACCGCGGCCGGGACCTCGGGAACGATGTCGGGGTCAGCCCGAGGAAGAGCACGCCGGCCCCCGCGTAGAGGGCCGACAGGGTCAACTGGGCGCCCGTCTGGTGCAGTTCGGGGCGCCCGGTGCCGTGCGGCGCCCACCAGGGGACGTACGAGCAGAAGATCAGCGCCGTGCCCGTGGCGGCCGCCCGGCGTCCGCGTGTCCACAGCAGCAGCACCACAGGCACGCACCACACCCAATGGTGCGTCCACGACACCGGGCTGATCAGCAGCGCCGTGACGGCGCAGGCGCACACCGCCCAGGACCGCATGCCCCGCAGCTCGGCCGTCACCGCCACCGTGAGCCCCAGGGCGGCCACCACGGCCGCGGCGGCGACCCAGACGGCTCCCGGGTAGGGCGTCTGCAACAGACGCGCCAGAACGCCACGCAGGGCCTGGTTGGCGGTGCTCTCCGGGTGCCCGGCCCGGTCCGGGCGGAACACCGTGTCGGTCCAGTACCGCCATGAGTCGTACGGCAGGGCGGCCGCCGCGAGCAGCGTCGCCCCGGCGAACGCGGTGGCCGCCCCGCGCGCGTGCCGCAGCCACGGTCCCCCGTCTCCGCCGCCGAGACGGGCCGCGACGCCCGCGGCGAGGAGGAACACCGGGAACAGCGCGGGTGTCAGCTTGACCGCCGCGGCGAGTCCGAGGCCCGCCCCGGCCCAGCGGTCGTACCGGCCGGCGGGGTGGCGGGAAAGGTCCCACAGCACCAGGGCGGCCAGCAGCAGATTGACCTGGCCGTAGCGCAGGGTCGTCCACACCGGCTCGCACCACACGGCCACTGCCGCGACCCACCAGACGCTCTCCGCGCGCGCGTGGCCGACGAGTTTCAGCGACAGGCGTACGAACACCACGAGGAGGGCGAGGTTCCCGGCCGTCGCCAGCGTGCGCAGGGTCACGGTGCCCGGCAGGGTCAGCGCGGTGAACAGCAGGGCCGCGAACGGCGGGTAGGTGGGGGGCAGGTGCGCGGCGGTTGCCCGCAGGGCGTACAGGTCGCCTCCCGCACGGACGGTGGCTCCCTCGGCCCGGTACACCATCAGGTCGATCATCGACACGTGTGCGGCCCGCTGGGCCAGCCAGAACGCCGTGAACGACACCAGACACGCGCCCACGGCCACCGGCAACCGGCGCCGGGGTCCGGAGAACGCGATCACGGTCACGAAAGGGGACATTAGCGCCTGTACCAGAGCAGACAGGAAACCGATTTGGTGGTGCACCCCGGTGACCGTGTAATGTTGGCGTCGCCGCCAGGGAAACCGGGCGGCACGGTGAACATGCGGCTCCGCCGCATGGCCGCGAGGGGCTATAGCTCAGTTGGTAGAGCGCCTGCATGGCATGCAGGAGGTCAGGAGTTCAATTCTCCTTAGCTCCACAGAAATCGAAGGCGGACCATCCGAACGGGTGGTCCGCCTTCGACGTGTTCCACGACACATTCCGGAGCACACGACACGACGGCGGGTCACCCGGAGCCGGGTGACCCGCCGTCTGTTCGCTCAGCGGCCGAGGGCGCGGCGGCCGCGGCCCTGGGAAAGGACGGGCAGGTTGCGCGACGGCGCCTGCCCGCGCGTGTCCTCCTCGATGCGCAGCGCCAGGGCCGGGCACCGGCGCACCGCGCGCAGCGCCTTCGCCTCCGCGTAGCGCGGCACCTGCGCCTGCGCCACGGTCGGGAAGCCGTCCGCGCCCAGTTCGAAGACCTCCGGGAGGATGTCGGCGCACAGTCCGTGGCCCCGGCACAGCGTCCAGTCGACGTAGATCTTCTGGCGGCTGGAGCCGGTCTCTGCGGGCTCTCCGCCGCCCGGGATGCCCGTAGGGGCCCTGCCCCCGTCGAAGAGCGGCAG
This sequence comes from Streptomyces sp. NPDC007905, assembly GCF_042959345.1. Lineage (NCBI taxonomy): Bacteria > Bacillati > Actinomycetota > Actinomycetes > Kitasatosporales > Streptomycetaceae > Streptomyces > Streptomyces sp. NPDC007905. Next base: position 36,688 of record NZ_JBIBKS010000010.1, read on the forward strand.
AACGCCCTCCACCGGCCGTCCGCAGCCGTTTCCGAGGACATGCGCGGCCAGGTCGTCGGTGAACGCCTTGATGGTCGACTCCAGGAACATCGCGGAGCCGTCGGGGTGCGAACACGCCCCGCGCCGCTTCACGTTCTTCGCGACCTGCTTCAGCGCCTCCAGGGCCGCCGGTCCGCCGCCGTTGAGGATGTCCTCCATACCGCGCGCGGCGGCGGGCAGTCCGAGGTAGCAGGGGCCGCACTGGCCGGCGCTCTCCTCGGCCAGCCACTGGGCCACCCGCAGCGACTCGCCCAGCGGGCAGGTGTCCTGGCTGATCGGCAGGATCGCGCCCGCGCCCAGCGAACCTCCCACCGCGTCCAGCGAGTTGCGCGAGACGATCGCCTCGTTGACGGTCGCCGAGTCGATCCACTTGCCGTGGTAACCGCCGGTCAGCACACCCTGCGGCACCGGCGGGGCACCGGCCAGCTGCAGTACGTAGCGCAGCGGCACGCCCGTGGGGACCTCGATCACCATCGGGCGGGCGACCGCGCCGGAGACCGTGAGCATGACGGTGCCCGGCTCGTCGTACAGGCCGGTGTTGCCGTAGCGCTCGGGGCCGATCCGGGCGGCGATGGCCAGCTGCGCGAAGGTCTCCGCGTTCGACAGCAGCGTGGGCGCCCCGCCGACGCCGCTCTGCGAGGCGCTGATCTTGCGGCCGGGCGGGATCGCCGGGCCGCCGTCCACCGAGCGGATCAGCGACGCGGCGGCGCCGGTGACCATGCGCACCGGGTTGCGCTGCACCCACGCGCGCAGGGCCGACCGGCGGCTGTTGCTCAGGCCGCGCTCGGCGAGCGCGGCCTCCATGGAGCGCTGCGTGGACTCCCGGGTGACCCCGATCACGAGCGTGCGGGCGCCGAGGGCCTCGGCGCACAGCAGCGCGCCGTCCAGGATGAGGTGCGGGGCGCGGTTGATGAGCACCGTGTCCTTGCGGCAGGCCGGTTCGTCCTCGCTGCCGTTGACGACGACGACCGGCCGCACGCCCCGCTTGATCGCCGTCTCGGCGACCGAGCGCAGTTTCTTGTGGAAGGGGAAGCCCGCGCCGCCGCGCCCCTTGAGGTTGATGCGCTCGGCGAGCTGGGCGAGCTGTTCACCGCCGAGCGGGTCGAGCGGCCCGTGCACCTTGAGGTGCATGGGCAGGTCGAGCCGCTCCACAAGGTCGAAGCCCGACGTGAGCACGGGAAGACCGACCACGCGGACTTCGGGTACGTCGGGCAGGGCCTCGTTCACCTATAGCCTCCGGAAGGCGTGTTCCAGGGTTCGCCCGAACCCGGTGCGTCGTACGAGGCACCGGGGTTTGTCTCGGTGGCGGGACCGCCGTTGAACGTGTCGTTCGAGTTGTACGTCCCATAGCGGTTGTTCGTCTCACCGGTGTCGTACATGTCACTCCGGCCGTAGCCGGCGGTGCCCGGATTGCCGTAGGCCGGGATGTTGTATCCGGTGTCCTGGAGCGGGTCGTACGCCGACGGCGGGGCCTCGCCGACCGGCGGCGGCGACGGGATCGGCCAGCTGCCCGAGGTGCTGGACGGGCCGTCCACGCGCGGCATCGCCTCCGTGGCCTGCAGGTCCAGCGGCAGGTCCATGCGCGTCGTCGGGCCGGGCGCGAACGGCTGCTGGGAGCCGGGCATCTGCACCGCCCGGTAGGCGGCGGCGAAGCCGGAGGCGGCCTCGACGGCCGGGGCCATCGGGGTCTGGTACAGCGGCGCGGAGCGGGTCGGGGCCTCGGCGGGGCGCGCCCTCGGCTCGCGCCGTCCCTCGAAGCCCTGGGGGCCGGACTCGGCGACCCGGGAACGGCTCGCCTCCAGATCGTCCATGCCGGGCCGCTCGGAGCTGCCCAGGAGGGCGACGAGCCGGTCGGCGACCTTGCGCTTGAAGGGACGCGGGGCCGAGCGCAGCGCCAGGGCGCCCATGACGCCCAGCAGGGACAGGCTGTAGAGGATCACAAAGATCGGCTTCGCCTGGCGACCCGCGTAGAGCCCGTGGATCAGCGCCGCGCACCAGGCGGGGTACGCCAGCATGTGCATGGCCCGCCAGCGGGCGGCGACGGGGGCCGGGGCGGCGAAGTTGCTGCGCAGGGCGCCGGTGACGCCCACGAAGATCATCAGCAGGCCCGCCAGTGAGCCGAGTCCGATCAGGCCGGCGCTTCCGGTGAGGCCGAGCGAGAACGGGATGATCGCTGCGATCAGCTTGGTGTGGTCCAGCGCGATCTTCGTGGTGATGTGCAGCAGCAGGAACGCGATCGAGGCGACCGCTGTCGTCCGGTGCACCGCCTGGCCGACGATCCGCTGGCGCGTGTTCAGGAAGATCCGGTCCTGGGCGAACAGGCCCCAGATCACCGAGCAACTGAGCGAGACCAGGGACAGCACGCCCGCACCGAAGTTCAGGAACTCGCGGAACTGGCTGCCTCCGACCAGCACGATCACGGGTATGAGCAGCAGGATGACAGCGGATGCCACCCCATAGGCCGACCGGCCCGGTTTGGGGAGCGAGCTGTTACTACGACGAGGGTTCATGGGGGCAACTCCGAGCAGTTTCGGGAAAGCGGTCCCGCTGCCGAACTCTAAGTGGAGCCATACCGATCAGTACGAGGTTTGAGTTATTGCGTTGTTATCAAAGGACAATGCGACTGGGCCAATGTCCCTTAATGGCTGTTACGCGAAGTAACCCTTGACTTTCGTTCGGTTCCGGTCGGGTTCGTGGCATGTCCACAAGGCATACGGAAGCGCGTCGCGGCTTGCTCAAGGCCTGCGGTACTCTAACGCCATGCGTGCCGTACGCCTTCTGCTTAGCGGGCCGCGCTGATCAGTACCGACCCCCGGTCGAACCGTGTGGTCGGCATCGGCGCGGCGTCCCCTCCTGTGCGAGGGGTTTTTTCATTTCCGCAGGCAGAGACGATCGATGGAGCTTTGAGGATCATGAGCGAGACGAACCCCGCTGCCACCGCTGCGGCGCCGGACGCCGCGCCGCACCGCTACACGGCCGGCCTGGCCGCCGAGATCGAGGCACGCTGGCAGGACTTCTGGGACGCCGACGGCACGTACGGTGCGCCCAACCCGAAGGGCGACCTGGCGGGAGACCCCGACCTGGTCGCGAAGCCCAAGAAGTTCATCATGGACATGTTCCCGTACCCCTCGGGTGCGGGTCTGCACGTCGGTCACCCCCTGGGATACATCGCCACCGACGTCTACGCCCGGTTCCAGCGCATGACCGGCCACAACGTCCTGCACACCCTGGGCTTCGACGCCTTCGGCCTGCCCGCCGAGCAGTACGCCGTGCAGACGGGCACCCACCCGCGCGTGTCCACCGAGGCCAACATCGAGAACATGAAGGCCCAGCTGCGCCGGCTGGGCCTGGGCCACGACAAGCGCCGGTCGTTCGCCACGATCGACCCGGACTACTACAAGTGGACCCAGTGGATCTTCCTGCAGATCTTCAACTCCTGGTACGACGAGGAGGCGAAGAAGGCCCGCCCGATCGCCGAGCTGATCGCCCGGTTCGAGTCCGGTGAGCGCGCGATCCCGGGCACCACGCGCGCGTGGAACCAGCTGAGCGACACCGAGCGCGCCGAGGTCCTGGGCGAGTACCGACTGGCCTACGCCTCCGACGCGCCGGTCAACTGGTGCCCCGGCCTGGGCACCGTGCTGGCCAACGAGGAGGTCACCGCCGACGGCCGCTCCGAGCGCGGCAACTTCCCGGTCTTCAAGGCCAAGCTGCGCCAGTGGAACATGCGCATCACCGCCTACGCCGACCGGCTGCTGGAGGACCTGGAGGAGCTGGACTGGCCCGAGGCCATCAAGCTGCAGCAGCGCAACTGGATCGGCCGCAGCGAGGGCGCCCGCGTCGACTTCCCGATCGACGGCGAGCGCATCACGGTCTTCACCACCCGCCCGGACACCCTGTTCGGCGCCACCTACATGGTGCTGGCGCCCGAGCACCCGATGGTCGAGAAGTTCACCCCCGAGGCATGGCCCGAGGGCACGCACGAGGTGTGGACCGGCGGCCACGCCACCCCGGCCGAGGCCGTCGCCGCCTACCGCGCGCAGGCCGCCTCGAAGTCCGACGTGGAGCGGCAGGCCGAGGCCAAGGACAAGACCGGCGTCTTCATCGGCGCGTACGCGACCAACCCGGTCAACGGCGAGCAGGTGCCGGTCTTCATCGCCGACTACGTCCTGATGGGCTACGGCACCGGCGCGATCATGGCCGTCCCGGCGCACGACACCCGCGACTTCGAGTTCGCGCGGGCCTTCGAGCTGCCGATCCGCTGCGTGGTCGAGCCGGCCGACGGCCGCGGCACGGACACCTCCACCTGGGAGGACGCCTTCGCCTCGTACGACGCGAAGATCGTCAACTCCGCCAACGAGGAGGTCTCCCTGGACGGCCTGGGCGTCGTCGAGGCCAAGGCTCGCATCACCGAGTGGCTGGCGCGCAAGGGCATCGGCGAGGGCACCGTCAACTTCCGGCTGCGCGACTGGCTGTTCAGCCGCCAGCGCTACTGGGGCGAGCCCTTCCCGATCGTCTACGACGAGGACGGCGTCGCCCACGCGCTGCCCGAGTCGATGCTGCCGCTGGAGCTGCCCGAGGTCGAGGACTACAGCCCGCGCACCTTCGACCCGGACGACGCGGACACCCAGCCCGAGACGCCGCTGTCGCGCAACGAGGAGTGGGTCAACGTCACCCTGGACCTGGGCGACGGGCCGAAGAAGTACCGGCGCGAGACCAACACCATGCCCAACTGGGCCGGTTCCTGCTGGTACGAGTTCCGCTACCTGGACCCGCACAACGAGCAGAAGCTGGTCGACCCGGAGATCGAGCGGTACTGGATGGGCCCGCGTGAGGGCCGGCCGCACGGTGGCGTCGACCTGTACGTCGGCGGCGCCGAGCACGCCGTGCTGCACCTGCTGTACGCGCGTTTCTGGTCCAAGGTGCTGTACGACCTGGGGCACGTCTCCTCCGCGGAGCCGTTCCACAAGCTGTTCAACCAGGGCATGATCCAGGCCTACGTCTACCGCGACAGCCGTGGCATCGCGGTGCCGGCCGCCGAGGTCGAAGAGCTGGACGGCGCGTACTACTACCAGGGCGAGAAGGTCACCCGCCTGCTGGGCAAGATGGGCAAGTCCCTGAAGAACGCGGTGACCCCGGACGAGATCGCCGCCGAGTACGGCGCCGACACGCTGCGCCTGTACGAAATGGCCATGGGCCCGCTGGACGTCTCCCGGCCCTGGGACACGCGCGCGGTGGTCGGCCAGTTCCGGCTGCTGCAGCGGCTGTGGCGCAACATCGTCGACGAGAACACGGGCGAGGTCACCGTCACCGACGCCGAGCCCGATGAGGAGACGCTGCGCGCCCTGCACAAGGCGATCGACGGCGTGCGCCAGGACCTGGAGGGCCTGCGTTTCAACACCGCCATCGCCAAGGTCACCGAGCTGAACAACCACCTGACCAAGGCCGGTGGCGCGGTGCCGCGGTCGGTCGCCGAGCCGCTGGTGCTGATGGTCGCCCCGCTGGCCCCGCACATCGCCGAGGAACTGTGGCGCAAGCTGGGTCACACCGACTCGGTCGTCCACCAGGACTTCCCGGTCGCCGACCCGCAGTACGTGGTGGACGAGACCGTGACCTGCGTCGTGCAGATCAAGGGCAAGGTCAAGGCGCGACTGGAGGTGCCGCCGGCCATCTCCGAGGAGGAGCTGGAGAAGGCGGCGCTGGCGGACGAGAAGGTCGTCGCGGCGCTGGGCGGCGCGGGCATCCGCAAGGTGATCGTGCGGGCGCCGAAGCTGGTGAACATCGTCCCCGCGTGACGGTTCCCGCGTACACGGGACGCCGGGTGCACTCCGCCTCGGGGTAGTCCCCTACGGGCAGGTTCGGGGTTTTTCTGGAACTCCGGACCTGCCCATTGCGTTTACCGTGGAGAGCGCGGCGACTTGTGCCGCGCCGGCTGTAGGAGGAGCGCCATGGAAGTAGTGATCACCGTGTTCGCCCTGCTCTTCCTGCTCTTCATCGGCCTCGGCGCGTACGCCACGGTGAAGGCGGTCGGCGCCGCCAAGCGCGGAGTGGACCGTACGATCGCGCAGGCCAGGCGCACGGTCGAGGACCACACCCTGCGCGCCAAGTCCTTCGCCCAGCTCGGCCCGGGCGGCGAGATCGCCCAGCTGCGGCTCACGCTGCGCGCCTCGATGCGGGCCACCCAGGACGCGCTGTACGCGGGCGCGGTCGAGGACGAGTCGCTGAAGGAGTCCCTCGGTCTCTTCGAGCGGCTCAGCGCGCACGGGCACGAGCTGGACGCCGACCTCAAGCGCCTGGAGTCCGAGCCCGACCGGGACACGCTCGTCGCGCGGCTGCCCGAGCTGCGAGGCCGCACCGAGCGCATCACTCAGTCCGCCGACTCCCTGCGCTGGGCCGCCCGCGACCGGGCCCGCCGCTTCTGCGACGACGACCTGGACACACTGAGCGCCCAGATCGACGTCGAGGCGGGGGCCCTTCGGCACTGGACGAGGACGGAACCCGCACCGGCGCCCCCGCCGTGGCCCAACGCCCCGGCCGCCGCCGACGGCCCGGGGATGCGGCAGCACACCCCCCACACCGCAGAGGAGCGGCCGGCCCCCGCGATCGCGCCGCCCACGCAGCGCCCCGCCTATCCCTGGCAGAAAAAGCCGCGTCCCGAGAGCACCACATGACCGGGCTGCTCCCGGTCCGGCAGCGAGGGGCCGGGCTGCCACACGAGCGCCACGGCAGGTAATCTCCAGCTCATGTCCCGCCATGTCGCGATCGTCACCGATTCAACGGCCTACCTGCCGCCGCGGACGATGGAGCGCCACGGCATCACCGCGGTGCCCCTGACCGTGGTCCTCGGCGACCAGGCGCTCGAAGAGGGCACCGAGATCTCGACCCGTTCCCTGGCCCATGCGCTGCAGAAGCGGCACTCGGTGACCACCTCCCGCCCCAGCCCTCAGGTGTTCGCGGAGACCTACCGCAAGGTCGCCGAGTCCGGGGCGAGCGGCATCGTCTCCCTGCACCTGTCCGCCGAGCTGTCCGGCACCCACGACGCGGCGGTCCTGGCGGCGCGTGAGGCACCGGTGCCGGTGCGGGTGGTGGACACCGGGATGGTCGCGATGGCCCTGGGCTTCTGCGCGCTCGCCGCGGCCGCGGCGGCGGAGGCCGGCGGAACGATGGACGAGGCCGTGACGGCCGCCGAGAAGCGGGCCGCGGGCACCTCCGCCTACTTCTACGTCGACACGCTCGACTATCTGCGCCGCGGCGGCCGGATCGGAGCCGCACAGGCCCTGTTCGGTTCCGCGCTGGCCGTCAAGCCGCTGCTCCAGCTGGACGGCGGCCGCATCGAACTCCTCGAGAAGGTCCGTACGGCATCCAAGGCGATCGCCCGCCTCGAGGAGATCGTCGCCGAGCGGGCGGGCGGCGCCGAGGTCGACATCGCCGTGCACCATCTCGCCGCCCCCGACCGTGCCTCCGCCCTCGCCGACCGGCTGCGGGTGCGGGTCCCCGGACTGGCCGACCTGCATGTCAGCGAAGTCGGTGCCGTGATCGGCGCACACACCGGGCCCGGGCTGCTGGGAGCGGTCGTCTCAACGCGCTGACACCCTGCTCCTCGGTCTCGTCATCACTCGTGCGAGTGACGGAGTTTTCCACAAGGGAGCGGTTTTCCCCGGGAATTGACCAAGATCATCGCGAAGCGGCGAGATACCCGATCCTCGTCGCATGGCGCTTCGATCACGTTCACGCACAGCCGTCCCGACCAGCGGACCCGGCCGCGGACCCGCTTCCGACGGCCGCGTCCGCCGCTACCCCGCCGACCGCCGCCGCGCCCGCCACCGTGTGCCCGCACCCGCGGAGGAACTGCGCCGCCGCGCGGAACTCCTCTTCGGCGAACGGGCCGTGGAATGGGGGGAGTCGGGCAACGCTCCACCGGACGGGCGGCCGTGTGCGACTACGGCGACGGTGACGGGGGCGGCGCCCGGGTTGGGCACGGCGACGCCCACGGGACCGACGCCGGGGCGGAGTACGGCCGGCACGGTTCCGCCCGGGCTGGGCGGGGCACGCGCGCCGTCCGTCGGGCCCGGGGCCGCCAGGACCCCCGAGGAGCAGCCGGCCGGTCCCAAGAGCCGTTCGCAGACGGCCGAACCCCTCGCACCGAGCCTGCGGGAACGGGCCGGGCTCGCCCTGCGCGAGCGGCTGCCGGTGTGGGTGCAGGTGCGGTGCGGGGTGGAGCGGCGGGGAGTGGTCGCCCTCGCCGTGGTGCTCGTGGTGGCAGCCGTGTTCGCCGTCCAGCACTTCTGGACCGGCCGGACGCGGACCGTGAGTGCTCCTCAGGTGGTGCGGGCCGAGGCGCCGTTGACCAAGAAGGACGAGGGCGGGAAGTCCGGTGTCGCCCTGAGCGCCTCCGCCACGCCGGGCGGCGAGATCGTCGTGGACGTCAGCGGCAAGGTCCGCGAGCCCGGGATCCGGCGGCTGCCGGCCGGCTCGCGGGTGGCCGACGCGCTGCGGGCGGCGGGCGGGGTGCGGCCGGGCGTGAGCACCGACGGGCTCAACCGGGCCCGTTTCCTGGTGGACGGCGAGCAGGTCCTGGTCGGCGCCCCAGCAGGGACGGCGCTCCCACCGCCCGGGCCCGGCGGCGGTGCGGGCCCCGGACCGGCGGCGACGGGTCCCGCGGCCCCGGTCTCCCTCAACACGGCGACCGCCGACCAGCTCGACACCCTGCCCGGTGTCGGCCCCGTGCTGGCCCAGCACATCATCGACTACCGCACGCGGCACGGCGGCTTCCGCTCGGTGGACGAACTGCGCCAGGTCAACGGCATCGGCGCTCGCCGCTTCGCCGACCTGCGAACCATGGTGCGGCCATGAGCGGCCCCTCCGGCAAGCAGCCATCGGACCCGACCGACCCGCGGCCGGCCCCGACCGACCTGCGCCTGGTTCCTCCCGCACTCGCTGTCTGGGCGACGGCCGCCCTGGTCCTCGATGCTCCGCTCGGCTGGAGCGTGGGTATCGCGGTCACCTGCGCGATCGCCGGAGCCGGCCTGCTGGGGGCCCGCCGGTGGGGGAGGCCGGACCGATCGCCCGTCCGGTTCGCCTGGGCCCGGGCCCCGCTCGCCGCCGTGCTCCTCTGCGTGGCCGCGTCCGCCGCCTCCGCCGGATTGCACGGAGCGGATGTGCGGCGCGGGCCGGTACCCGAGTTGGCGCGGCGGTTCGCGACCGTGACCGCCGAGGTCGAGCTGAGCGGCGACCCGTGGCTGAGCAGGCCGCGGGTGCGGGGCGATCATGCGGCGACCGTGGCGGTACTGGCCCGGGCTGAGGTGCGCCGCGTGGAGGAGAGGGGCGGGGCGGCTGTCAGGACGCGAACTCCCGTGCTGTTGGTCGTCGACGGGGACGTTCCGGCGCCGCGGGCACCTCCCACCGGGGGCGTGCCCGCCGCGCAGAGCACGCACGGTGCGCGTCCGGCCTGGCTCGGGCTGCTGCCGTCCACCCGGCTGCGGGTCAACGCCCGGCTGGCGCCCGCCCTGACCGGCGGCGACCGGACCACGGCCGTGCTGCGGGTGCGGAGCGAGCCCGTGCCGGACGTCGTGGCGGGGCCGAGCGGGCCGCAACGGCTGGCGGGCCGGCTCAGGGCCGGGCTGCGGGAGGCGACCGAGGGGCTGCCTGCGGACGCCCGGGCGCTGCTTCCTGGGCTGGTCGTCGGTGACACCTCGCGGATCACACCCGAACTGGACGACGCCTTCAAGGAGACGGATCTGGCACACACGCTCGCCGTCTCGGGCAGCAACCTCACGATCCTGCTGGCCCTGCTCATCGGGCCGCCCGGCCTGGCCCAGCGCGTGGAGCGCCGCGGACTCGCCCCGCGCCTGGGGCTCTCGCTGCGGGCCACCGCACTGCTGGCGGGAGTCCTCACGCTCGGCTTCGTGATCGTCTCCCGACCCGACCCCAGCGTGCTGCGGGCCGCGGCCTGCGGCTCGGTCGCCCTGCTCGCCCTGGCGACCGGGCGCCGCAGATCCCTCGTCCCGGCACTGGCCACGGCCGTACTCCTGCTGGTGCTGTACGACCCCTGGCTGGCCCGCAGTTACGGCTTCCTGCTCTCCGTGCTGGCCACCGGCGCGCTGCTCGTGCTGGCGCCGGGCTGGAGCGAGGCGCTGCAGCGGCGCCGGGTGCCCGCCCGGCTCGCCGAGGCGCTGGCCGCGGCCGCCGCCGCGCAGGCCGTGTGCGCGCCGGTCGTGGCGGTGCTGTCGGCACGGGTGAGCCTGGTGGCGGTGCCCTGCAACCTGCTGGCCGAGGTCGCGGTCGCCCCTGCCACGGTGCTGGGGTTCGCGGCGCTCGCCACGGCGCCGGTGGCGATGCCGATGGCCAAGGCGCTCGCCTGGTGTGCCGGTTGGCCCGCCGGCTGGATCGCGAGTGTCGCCCGGACCGGGGCTGCCTTGCCCGGCGGGGGAGTGGACTGGCCGGGGACCTGGCCCGGGGCGCTGCTCCTCGCAGCGGTCACCGGGGGCGTCGTGTCGGCTGGGCGGCTGCTGCTGCGGAACCCCTGGTGGTGCGGTGCGCTCGGGGTGCTGCTCCTGCTGGTGGTGGTGCGGCCGGCGCCGCTGACCCGGGTGGTCACGGGCTGGCCGCCACCGGGCTGGCGGTACGCGATGTGCGACGTCGGGCAGGGCGACGCGACCGTACTGGCCGCAGGCGAGGGGACCGGGGTGGTCGTGGACGCCGGACCCGATCCCGCGCGTGTCGACCACTGCCTTGGGGAGCTGGGCATCACCCGCATTCCCCTGGTCGTCCTGACCCACTTCCACGCCGATCATGTCGCGGGGCTTCCCGGCGTCCTGCGGGGCCGCTCGGTGGCCGCGATCGAGACCACGGATTTCGAGGAACCGGCGGGCGAGGTCGAGTTCGTGAGGAAGGAGGCGGCCGAACGGCACATTCCGCTCACCCGGGCCGTGGCCGGGGAGAAGCGGCGCACCGGGCCGGTGGACTGGCGGGTGCTGTGGCCCCCCGCCGCTCCTGCCCCGGGTCAGGTCCCGGTGGCGGAGCCGGACGGACCGAACGACGCCAGTGTCGCCCTGCTGGTCCGGACCGGCGGACTGCGGCTGCTGCTGCTCGGGGACCTCGAACCGCCCTCCCAGCAGGCCCTGTTGCACTCCCCGGCCGCGGCCGAGCTGGCGGGCGTGGACGTCCTGAAGGTGGCCCATCACGGCTCGGCGTATCAGGACCCGGACCTGATACGGCTGGCCGCCCCGCGAGTGGCGCTCATCTCCTGCGGCGCAGGGAACCCCTACGGCCACCCGGCAACGGCGACCGTGGCCGCGCTGCGGGCCGGCGGCGCGATGGTCCTGCGCACCGACCGGGACGGAGCGCTGGCGGTCGGCGGGACGGACCGGGAGGTGCGGGTGACGAGAGACTGAGCCGCGGCGGTTCGCCCAGACTGAGGGCATGAACTCAGCACAGGCAGACGCCTGCCTTCGCCGCATCGGGACCGCCCGTCCGCAGCGCGCCACCATCGGGGCCCTGCGCGAGCTGCACCTGCGCCATCTGCGGGCCGTCCCCTTCGAGAACCTGTCGATCCATCTCGGCGAGGAGATCGTGCTGGAGGAGAAGCGGCTGCTGGACAAGGTGGTCGAGGGGCGGCGGGGTGGCTTCTGCTACGAACTCAACGGCGCGTTCGCGGCGTTGCTCGCCGCTCTCGGCTACGAGGTTCGGCTGCTCGCGGCGCGGGTGTACGGGGAGGAAGGGCGGCTCGGCATCCCGTACGACCATCTCGCGCTGTGGGTGCGGACGGCGGACGGGGGTGAGTGGCTCGCCGACGTCGGGTTCGGGGCGCACAGTCACTGGCCGCTGGCGTTCACGGAACGCGGGGAGCAGACGGACCCCGCCGGGGCGTTCCGGGTGGCGGAGGCCGGTGCGGACCCCGCCGGGGTGCTCGGTGGCGGGGGCGACACGGCCGGGAGCGCGGACCTGGACGTCGTACGGGACGGCAGGCCGCAGTACCGGCTGGAGACGCGGCCCCGCGTGCTCGAGGACTTCGCGGCCGGGGCCTGGTGGCACAGCACCTCGCCGCAGTCGCACTTCACCCGGTCCCTGGTCTGTTCGCGAGTGACGGAGGACGGGGGGCGGATCACCCTCAGCGGCCGGGCGTTGACGACGACGGCCCCCGACGGGCGGAAGGAGACACGGGAACTGGGCACGGACGAGGAGGTGCTGTCGGTGTACCGGGAGCGGTTCGGGATCGCGCTGAGCCGTGTGCCGACTGTGCGAGACCGTAACTGGAACGGCTGAGGGAGATCAGCGGCTGACAGCTTGTGCGTACCGGACGGGGGTCCGTGCCCGAGCCCGAACCCGCGCCCGTGCCCAGCTTCTGCCCCTGCCCGAGCCTGAGCCCCTGCCTGAGCCCGAGCCCCCGCACGAGCCCGCGCTCGTGCCTCAGCCGGGGAGCCCCAGCCCCCGACCCGAACCGACCCGGCGGTTCGAGCTCCACCGGCTGCCGGAGAATGGGGCCGTGAGCGAAGTGAGACACGTGCTGGTGCTGCCCGACCGCGACGCCGCCGAGGAGGCGGCCGAGGCGCTCGGGAAGCGCTTCGGCGTCGACGAGGACCCCCAGCTCGTCCGGGACGCCCTGGCCGGCGAGGACGACGCGGAGGACGCCCAGTGGCTGCTGGTCCTGCACGACGAGGAGGCAAGCCTGGACCCCGCCGAGTTGGACGCGTTCGCGGGGGAGTGGGACGGCTGGCGCGAGGAGCCGTGACCCCGGGCCCTGTCGTCCTTGCGATCGCACGCTCCCCGCGCGCGAACACGCTCGCTCGGGGGCACGCCCCTCGCCATCGCGGGCCCGCCCTGCGGGCTGACGACGGCAAGGTGACGACAGGACGGTGACCACGGGGCCCGGACGGAACTCCGGGTGCGGTCGGGGGCCGATCGGGATGCGGAGCCGGTTCGCTGTCAGTGCCGCATGGGATGCTGTAGGCGATGGCCAGGAAGACTGCGAATGACGACCCTCTCGCCCCGGTGACCCTTGCCGTGGGCCAGGAGGACCTCCTGCTCGACCGTGCCGTGCGGGAGGTGGTGGCCGCCGCCAAGGCCGCGGACGCCGACACGGACGTACGGGACCTGACGCCGGACCAGTTGCAGCCCGGCACGCTCGCCGAGCTCACGAGTCCCTCGCTCTTCGCCGAGCGCAAGGTCGTGGTCGTGCGCAACGCGCAGGATCTCTCGGCCGACACGGTCAAGGACGTGAAGGCGTACCTCGGGGCGCCCGCGGAGGAGATCACCCTCGTGCTGGTGCATGCCGGCGGTGCCAAGGGCAAGGGGCTGCTGGACGCCGCGCGCAAGGCGGGGGCGCGGGAGGTCGCCTGTCCGAAGATGACCAAGCCGGCGGACCGGCTGGCTTTCGTCAGGGGGGAGTTCCGCGGGTTCGGGCGGTCGGCCACGCCCGAGGCCTGCCAGGCCCTGGTCGACGCGATCGGCAGTGACCTGCGCGAACTGGCCTCTGCGGTGGCGCAGCTCGTCGCCGACGTCGAGGGGACGATCGACGAGGCCGTCGTGGGGCGGTACTACACGGGGCGCGCCGAGGCGTCCAGCTTCACGGTCGCCGACCGGGCGGTGGAGGGCCGTACGGCGGAGGCGCTGGAGGCCCTGCGGTGGTCGCTGGCCACCGGTGTGGCCCCGGTGATGATCACCAGTGCGCTGGCCCAGGGCGTGCGGGCGATCGGGAAGCTGTCGTCGGCGCGCGGCGGCCGGCCCGCCGACCTGGCCCGTGAGCTGGGGATGCCGCCGTGGAAGATCGATCGGGTGCGTCAGCAGATGCGGGGCTGGACGCCGGACGGGGTGGCCGCGGCGCTGCGGGCGGTCGCCGAGGCCGACGCCGGGGTCAAGGGCGGTGGAGACGACCCCGAGTACGCCCTGGAGAAGGCGGTCGTGACCGTCGCCAGGGCCGCACGGTCCAGAGGACGCGGCTGAGACGCCCCGGGAGCGGTGACCCGATCACCCTCCGGGTCGCCCCCGGCCCGTCGGCGAGGACAATCGGAGCTGTCAGCCGTCATCGCCGAGGCGTGGAAAGGTGGCGATCGCCATGGCTGAACACCCGCATGCGACCCTCGTCCGCAAGGGGTACGACGCATTCCTCCGTGTCGACATGGAGGCCCTGCGCGGGCTGATGACGGCGGACGTCACTCACCACGTGCCCGGCAGCCATCCGCTGTCCGGTGACTTCAAGGGCCAGGACGCGGTCATCGGCATGTACGGCCGGCTCTTCCAGGAGACCGGCGGCAGCTTCCGTGCCGACCTGCGCAGTGTGTTCGTCGACGGCCGGGGCCATGCGGTGGCCCTGCACCGCATCACGGCGGAGCGCGAGGGCAGGCGCTACCACGAGGACGCGTGCCTGGTCTTCCGGATCGTCGGGGGCAAGATCACCGACATCGACCAGTGCGTACCGGACATCGACAAGGACGACGACTTCTGGTCGTGACGCACGGGTCACCGGGGCGGCCATACCGAAGGCCCCGCCGCCCACCCTGGGGAAGGGCGAGCGCCGGGGCCTGCGGATCAAGCTCGTCGGATCCGCGCCCGCGTGGCGAACGCAGGCCGCGCGCGGATCCTGGGGTGCCGGTCGGGAGCGGATGAGAGAGGGCCCGCTCTGGGTCCTTCCGGCGGTCAGATCAAAAGGGAGTTTCAGCCCTTGAGGGAAGCGACCTTGGAAGCAAGCGCCGACTTCTTGTTGGCGGCCTGGTTCTTGTGGATGACGCCCTTCGAGACAGCCTTGTCGAGCGCACGCGCGGCAGCGCGCTGCAGCTCGGTGGCCTTCTCGGCGTCACCCGCGGCCGCGGCCTCACGGGCCTTGCGGATCGCGGTCTTCAGGGAGGACTTGACGGCCTTGTTGCGCAGCCGCGCCTTCTCGTTGGTCTTGATCCGCTTGATCTGGGACTTGATGTTCGCCACGAAGGAGCCTTTTCAGGTTCTGGTGCGGGGCCGCTCGGGTCCCGCACCGGTGATCCAAAATTTCTCGGACGTGCCTCGCGCTGAGAGGGCATGAGGCACAGCCATCTACAGTACCAGTGGCCCACCGGGCGGCCCAAAACGGTCCCCGGTCCCTCCGCGTGGGACCATGGAGACTACGTATCGATCCGACCCGAGGCATAAGGCGCCTCAAGAGACAGGACCCTGCGTGCCCGCGACCCCTAACCATGTGCCCGAGCCGAGCCGTACCGCCCCGGCTCTGATCCGCAATTTCTGCATCATCGCGCACATCGACCACGGCAAGTCCACACTCGCCGACCGGATGCTCCAGCTGACCGGCGTGGTCGAGCAGCGGCAGATGCGTGCTCAGTACCTCGACCGGATGGACATCGAGCGCGAGCGCGGCATCACGATCAAGTCCCAGGCGGTGCGTCTGCCCTGGGCCCCGACCGAGGGCCCCGACCAGGGCACGACCCACATCCTCAACATGATCGACACCCCGGGGCACGTCGACTTCACCTACGAGGTCTCGCGGTCGCTGGCCGCCTGCGAGGGGACCGTTCTCCTCGTCGACGCCGCCCAGGGCATCGAGGCGCAGACCCTCGCCAACCTCTACCTGGCGATGGAGAACGACCTCACGATCATCCCCGTACTGAACAAGATCGACCTGCCGGCCGCGCAGCCGGAGAAGTTCGCCGAGGAGCTGGCGAACCTGGTCGGCTGCGACCCGGACGACGTGCTCAAGGTCTCCGCGAAGACGGGTCTCGGCGTCGATGCACTGCTGAACAAGGTCGTCAAGGAGATCCCGGCGCCGGTCGGGGTCGCCGACGCGCCGGCCCGCGCGATGATCTTCGACTCGGTCTACGACTCCTACCGCGGTGTCGTGACGTACGTCCGTGTCATCGACGGCCAGCTCAACAAGCGCGAGCGCATCAAGATGATGTCGACCGGCGCGACCCACGAGCTGCTGGAGATCGGGACCAACTCGCCCGAGATGCTCCCGGCGGACGGCCTCGGAGTCGGTGAGGTGGGTTACCTCATCACCGGTGTGAAGGACGTCCGGCAGTCCAAGGTCGGTGACACCGTCACCAGCCAGGTCAAGGGCGCCACCGAGGCACTGGGCGGCTACAAGGACCCGAAGCCGATGGTCTTCTCCGGTCTGTATCCGCTGGACGGCTCCGACTACCCGGAGCTGCGCGAGGCCCTGGACAAGCTGCAGCTCAACGACGCCGCCCTCGTCTACGAGCCGGAGACCTCCGCCGCCCTCGGCTTCGGCTTCCGCGTCGGCTTCCTCGGCCTGCTGCACCTCGACGTGATCCGGGAGCGGCTCGAGCGCGAGTTCGGGCTCGACCTGATCGCCACGGCGCCCAACGTGGTCTACCGCGTGGTCATGGAGGACGGCACCGAGCACACCGTCACCAACCCGAGCGAGTTCCCCGAAGGCAAGATCAACGAGGTGTACGAGCCGGTCGTGCGTGCCACCGTCCTGGCGCCGACCGAGTTCATCGGCTCGATCATGGAGCTGTGCCAGACCAGGCGCGGCACCCTGCTCGGCATGGACTACCTCTCCGAGGACCGGGTCGAGATCCGCTACACCCTCCCGCTCGCGGAGATCGTCTTCGACTTCTTCGACCAGCTGAAGTCCAAGACCCGCGGCTATGCCTCCCTCGACTACGAGCCCACCGGCGAGCAGACGTCGAGCCTGGTCAAGGTCGACATCCTGCTGCACGGCGACAAGGTGGACGCCTTCTCGGCGATCACCCACAAGGACGCGGCCTACGCGTACGGCGTGCGGCTCGTGGCCAAGCTGCGCGAGCTCATCCCGCGGCAGGCCTTCGAAGTGCCCATCCAGGCCGCCATCGGCTCCCGGGTGATCGCCCGCGAGACCATCCGCGCCATCCGCAAGGACGTCCTCGCCAAGTGCTACGGCGGTGACATCTCCCGTAAGCGGAAGCTTCTGGAGAAGCAGAAGGAAGGCAAGAAGCGGATGAAGATGGTGGGTTCCGTGGAGGTTCCGCAGGAGGCCTTCATCGCGGTGCTCTCCAGCGATGACAGCGCGGGGTCGGCCAAGGGCAAGAAGTAACCAACGGTAACAAGGGGTTACGCGCCCAAACCGGGCATGCGGGGGCTCGTCGTACGAAAGTGCGGCGGGCCCCTACGCGTGCGTAGCGTCGCTCTGCGTGGAAAGTGACAGGCCGATGCCCCTTACGCAGCGGCCGGTCGCCCCTTACTCTGATCCCTGCTCGATAGTTACTCGCGAGTTAAACAACAAGCGCGAACCCCACCGTGAGTTAACCCAGCCGCACGAGTCAGCCGCACTGTCGCGGGCCCCCCGGAGGATGTCGTGAGCGACACACAGACCCTGATCGAGAACCGTCCGCCGTCCGTGGCAGCCCTCTTCCTGGAGCGCGTGGCGGCCACACCGGACGCCGAGGCCTATCGCTACCCCGTACCGCCGGCCTCCGGCCAGGGCCCAGACGACTGGAAGTCGCTGAGCTGGGGCGAGGCGGCGCAGCGGGTGTACGCCATCGCGGCCGGCCTCATCGAACTGGGCCTTCAGCCGGAGCAGCGGGTGGCGCTCGCCTCCTCCACGCGCGTCGAGTGGATCCTCGCCGACCTCGGCATCATGTGCGCGGGCGGCGCCACCACGACCGTCTACCCGCAGACCAACGCCGACGAGTCGGCGTTCATCCTCTCCGACTCCGAGAGCCGGGTGCTGATCGCCGAGGACGCGGCCCAGGTCGCCAAGGCGGTGGAGAAGCGCGCCGAGCTGCCCGCCCTGACCAAGGTCGTCGTCATCGACCCGGCCGGCGTCGAGACGGACGACTGGGTGATCACCCTCACCGAGCTGGAGCAGCGCGGCGCCGCCTACCTGGAGAAGCACCCCGAGCTGATCAAGGAGCGGGTCGGCGCGATCACCAAGGACCAGCTCGCCACCCTGATCTACACCTCCGGCACCACCGGCCGTCCCAAGGGCGTGCGTCTGCCGCACGACAACTGGGCGTACATGGCGAAGGCCACCGTGGCGACCGGGCTGATCACTGGCGAGGACGTGCAGTACCTGTGGCTGCCGCTCGCGCACGTCTTCGGCAAGGTGCTCACTTCCGGGCAGATCGAGGTCGGGCACGTCACCGCCGTCGACGGCCGCGTCGACAAGATCATCGAGAACCTTCCGGTGGTGCAGCCGACCTACATGGCGGCCGTGCCGCGCATCTTCGAGAAGGTCTACAACGGTGTCGCGGCCAAGGCCCGCGCGGGCGGCGCCGCCAAGTACAAGATCTTCCAGTGGGCTGCGGAGATCGCCCGCGAGTACGCCAAGGTCTCGCAGGACAACTTCCGGCGCACCGGCACCCACGCGGTGCCGTTCGGGCTGGGCGCCAAGCACAAGGTCGCCGACGCCCTCGTCTACTCCAAGCTCCGTGAGGCCTTCGGCGGCCGGCTGCGCGCCTGTGTCTCCGGCGCCTCCGCGCTCTCCCCCGAGATCGGCTACTTCTTCGCCGGCGCCGGCATCCACATCCTGGAGGGCTACGGCCTCACCGAGACCTCCGCCGCCTCCTTCGTCAACCCCGGGGAGGCCTACCGCACCGGCACCGTCGGCAAGCCGCTGCCCGGCTGCGAGGTGCGCATCGCGGACGACGGCGAGATCCTGCTGCGCGGCCCCGGCGTCATGGACGGCTACCACCAGCAGCCCGAGAAGACCGCGGAGGTGCTGGAGTCCGACGGCTGGTTCCACACCGGCGACATCGGCGAACTGTCGCCCGACGGCTACCTGCGCATCACCGACCGCAAGAAGGACCTCATCAAGACCTCCGGTGGCAAGTACGTCGCCCCGGCCGAGGTCGAGGGCCAGTTCAAGGCGGTGTGCCCCTACGTCTCCAACATCCTGGTGCACGGCGCCGACCGCAACTACTGCACCGCCCTCATCGCCCTCGACGAGATCGCCATCCTGCAGTGGGCCAAGGACAACGGCCTGGAGGGCAAGTCGTACGCCGAGATCGTCGCCGCGCCGCAGACGGTCGAGATGGTCGACGGCTATGTCAAGCAGCTCAACGAGGGCCTGCAGCGCTGGCAGACCGTCAAGAAGTTCCGGCTGCTGCCGCGCGACCTGGACGTGGAGCACGGTGAGATCACGCCGAGCCTGAAGCTGAAGCGGCCGGTGGTCGAGCGGGAGTACAAGGACCTGATCGACGAGATGTACGCCGGTACGCGGGAGGCGTGAGACGACCGTCAGGCCCCGGAAGGACTGGGACCTTCCGGGGCCGGCGCGTGCCCGGAAGCCGGCCGGCCGGAAGCAGCCGAACCGCATCGAGGACCGGACCGAGGACGTGCGGTCGCTCGCATTCCGTACATTTTCCGACCGTGTTCGAGCACAGCCGTAGCACAGTTCTCACGCGCGACCGTCCACTTCGGTAACTCAACGCTTAGGCGTGGGGTCTGTCTGTCACCCTGGCCGCATGGACATGGCGGCGATACCGACGCAGCGGGAGACGGATTCCCGGGCCTGGGACGCGCCCGCGTACCGGGGCGCGGGGCCGCGGGCCGAGGGGTGTGCCACCCTGCCCGGCAGTCCTCTCGCGCCGGGCTCCGCCCGTGCGCTGCTGCGCGCCGCGTTCGCCGAGTGGGCCGACCAGGGGCTCACCTTGCCGGAGGGGTCCGCCCGGCTGGCCGCCGACGCCATGGCCGTCGTCAGTGAACTCGTCACCAACGCCGTCGTCCACGCGGGCACGGAGGTGGAGGTCGACTGGTGCCTGGAGGAGACCGGCGCATTCGTCGTGCAGGTGCGCGACCACCACCCGGCGCGCGCCCCGCGCGACCCCGCGGGCGGCGAGGCGTGGTACGACATGCCCGAGCACGGGCGCGGCCTGCGCCTGGTCGCCACGCTCGCCGAGTCCTGGGGCGTCACCTACCGCACCGGCGCCAAGACGGTATGGGCGCGCTTGCCCGCCGGTGGGCGGGACCGCCCGGACGGTCCCGCCCCGGAGCACACCCTGGAGGCCGCCGAGGCCCTCGCACCGCAGCCGCAGCGCCCCGGGGACGGCCGGGACTGGCTCGGCCGGGGCGCGCTGTCCTTCCTCGCCGAGGCCTCCGACCTGCTCGCCGGGCAGCTGGACGAGAACCTGGTCACGGCCCTCACCGGCCAGCTGATCGTGCCCCGGCTCGCGGACTGGTGCGCGGTGTGGCTGGAGGACGAGGCGACCGTGCGCGGCGGCGACGGCAGCGCGCCCGCGCGTGTCTGGCACGCCAGCGAGAACCGCATCGAGGAGCTGGCCCGCGCGCTGGAGAAGGGCCCGCCGTGCCCGCGGGACGGGCTGCGGTCCGGCCCCGAGCCGTACCCGTGGCCCGGCGACGCGCTCGGCCCGCACGGCGGCCACGGTACGGCGCTGGCCTACCGGCTGATCGCGGGCGGCCGCCCGCTGGGCACGCTGGTGATCGGGCGCTGCGGCCTCGAGCGCTTCCCCGACGAGGTCACCGGACTGGTCGAGGACCTCGGCCGCCGGGTGGCCCTCGCCATCGGCGCGGCTCGCCAGTACGCCCGGCAGGCCACCATCAGCGCCGTCCTGCAGCGCGGTCTGCTACCCGGCGCGGTCGCCGAGATCCCCGGGATGAGCAGCGCGCTCGTCTACGAACCCTGCGACAAGGGCGGCCCGAGCGGCGACTTCTACGACCTGTTCCCGGCGGGCGACGGCCGCTGGTGCTTCGCGGTGGGCGATGTGCAGGGCAAGGGGCCGGAGGCGGCGGTGGTGATCGGACTCGCCCGCCCCTGGCTGCGGCTGCTGGCCCGCGAGGGCTACCGGGTCGCCGACGTCCTCGACCGGCTCAACCAGCTCCTCCTGGACGACGCCACCGAGGCCGCCGACGCGGCGGCCCGCGCGCTGGTCGCCGCCGGCGGCCGGCCGGTGGTCGCCGGGGACGGCCCGCAGACCCGCTTCCTGTCCCTCCTCTACGGCGAGCTGACCCCGCACGACGGCGGCGTCCGCTGCACCCTCGCCTCCGCCGGACACCCCCTGCCGCTCGTCCTGCGCCCCGACGGCGAGGTGCGCACCGCCGCCCGCTCGCAGACCCTGCTCGGCGTCGTGGAGGACGAGACGTACACCAGCGAGACCATCGAACTGGGACCCGGCGACAGCCTGCTGTGCGTCACCGACGGCGTCACGGAGCGCCGCTCCGGCTCCCGCCAGTTCGACGACGGCGACGGCCTCGCGCGGGCCCTGTCCGGCTGTGCGGGCCTGAGCGCCGAGCTGATCGCGGAAAGGATCCGCCGCCTGGTGCACGACTTCGGCGGCGGTCTCCCGGAGGACGACCTGGCCCTGCTGGTGCTCCAGGCCGAGTAGCCGTCGTCGTACGGGACAATGGGGGACATGCCTTCCGCACTCCCCGACGGCGAGCCCGTCCCCGCCGACGGCGCGCTGCCCGCCGCCGCGCTCGCCGGGGCCGCCGACCGACCCCTCGGGTTCTACCTGCACGTCCCGTACTGCGCGACCCGCTGCGGCTACTGCGACTTCAACACGTACACCGCGACCGAGCTGCGCGGCACGGGGGGAGTGCTGGCGTCCCGGGACAACTACGCGGACACCCTGACCGACGAGATCCGCCTGGCCCGCAAGGTGCTCGGCGACGACCCGCGCGAGGTCCGCACGGTCTTCGTCGGCGGCGGTACGCCGACGCTGCTGGCCGCCGACGACCTGGTACGGATGCTCGGCGCGATCCGTGCCGAGTTCGGTCTCGCGCCCGACGCGGAGATCACGACGGAGGCGAACCCGGAGTCGGTCGACCCGGCCTACCTCGCCACCCTGCGCGAGGGCGGCTTCAACCGCATCTCCTTCGGCATGCAGAGCGCCAAGCAGCACGTGCTGACGATCCTCGACCGCACCCACACCCCGGGCCGCCCCGAGGCGTGCGTGACCCAGGCGCGGGCGGCCGGCTTCGCGCACGTCAACCTCGACCTGATCTACGGCACGCCGGGGGAGAGCGACGACGACTGGCGGGCCTCCCTGGAGGCGGCGATCGGCGCCGGACCGGACCACATCAGCGCGTACGCGCTGATCGTCGAGGAGGGCACCCAGCTCGCCCGCCGCATCCGCCGGGGGGAGATCCCGCCGACCGACGACGACGTCCACGCCGACCGCTACCTGATCGCCGAGGAGACCCTGGCGGCGGCGGGCTTCGACTGGTACGAGGTCTCCAACTGGGCCACCTCCGAATCCGGGCGCTGCCTGCACAACGAGCTGTACTGGCGGGGCGCCGACTGGTGGGGGGCGGGACCCGGGGCCCACTCGCACGTGGGCGGGGTGCGCTGGTGGAACGTGAAGCATCCGGGGGCGTACGCGGCGGCGCTGGCGTCGGGGAGCTCACCGGGGGCCGGCCGGGAACTCCTGTCCGACGAGGACCGGCGCGTGGAGCGGATCCTGCTGGAGCTGCGGCTGCGGGAAGGGGTGCCGTTGTCCCTGCTGAAGGAGGAGGGACTCGCGGCCTCCCGGCGGGCCCTGGCGGACGGACTCCTCAAGAAGGGTCCGTACGAGGCGGGGCGCGCGGCGCTGACGCTGCGGGGACGGCTGCTGGCGGACGCGGTGGTGCGGGATCTGGTGGACTGACGGGTCCGGCGGGAACCGCCTCAGGCCTCACCACCCGTGACGAAGTCGATCAGCTCCTCCACCCGCCCCAGCAACTCCGGCTCGAGGTCCTTGTAGGACCGCACCCGGGACAGGATCTTCTGCCAGGCCGCTCCCGTGTTCTCCGGCCAGCCCAGTGCCCGGCACACGCCCGTCTTCCAGTCCTGGCCCCGGGGCACGGTCGGCCAGGCCGGGATTCCCACGGACGACGGCTTCACCGCCTGCCAGATGTCGATGTACGGGTGGCCGACCACCAGCGCGTGTTCGCTGGTCACCGACTCCGCGATCCGCCACTCCTTCGTGCCCGGCACCAGGTGGTCCACCAGGACGCCCAGACGGGCGTCCCGGCCCGGGGCGAAGGACTCCACGATCGCCGGCAGGTCGTCCACGCCCTCCAGGTACTCCACGACCACGCCCTCGATGCGCAGGTCGTCGCCCCACACCTTCTCGACGAGTTCGGCGTCGTGCCGGCCCTCCACGTAGATGCGGCCGGCGCGGGCCACGCGCGCGCGTGCGCCGGGGACGGCCACCGAACCGGACGCCGTACGGGCGGGCCGTGCCGGACCCGAGGCGGGCTTCACCAGGGTCACCACCCTGCCTTCCAGCAGGAAGCCGCGCGGCTCCAGCGGGAACACCCGGTGCTTGCCGAAGCGGTCCTCCAGCGTCACCGTGCCCGCCTCGCAGCGGATCACCGCCCCGCAGAACCCGGTACCGGACTCCTCCACGACCAGCCCCGGCTCGGCCGGAACCTCCGGCACGGGCTTCGGCTTCTTCCACGGCGGGGTCAGGTCGGCGGAGTACCTACGAGGGCGCGGGCCCGAAGGACCCTCGTGGGAAGGGCGGTGGCCGGAGACGGGTGGGCGCATTCGGATGACGATAGGAGAACCGACGGACACCCGCTCACGACACGCCGAAACGCGCCGCCAGCTCGTCGCGTTGACGTCGTACGAACGCCGCGTCGACCACCGCTCCGTGACCGGGCACGTACAGGGCGTCCTCGCCGCCCAGCGCGAGCAGCCGGTCGAGTGCGTCCGGCCAGCGGGACGGGACCGCGTCCGGGCCCGCCTGGGGCTCGCCGGACTCCTCGACGAGGTCGCCGCAGAAGACCACCTCGGGGGAGCCGGGGACCAGCACCGCCAGGTCGTACGCCGTGTGGCCCGGGCCAACGTTGGCCAGCAGTGCCTGGCGGCCGTCGCCGAGGTCCAGCGTCCACTCGCCGGAGACCAGGTGGCGGGGCGGGGCCAGGGCGTCCACGGCCTCGTCGGCGTCGGCCACCGGCAGACCGTTCCTGATCGCGTCCAGGCGCAGTTCCTCACGCTCGTAGGCGAACACCGCGTCCATGCCCACCGCCGCGTACACCCCGGCCCCGGCGAACGCGGCGGCGCCGAAGACGTGGTCGAAGTGGGGATGGGTCAGCGCGAGATGGGTCACATGGCGACCCGCCAGCTGCTGTGCCTGCTCCCGCAGCCGAACGCCCTCGGCCAGACTCGACCCGGCGTCGACCAACAGCGCCGTGCCCCCGCCGACCACCAGCCCGACCGTGCAGTCCCAGCCGGGCAGCCGGCACCGCGCGATCCCCGCGGCCAACCGCTCCCACCCCAGCTCTTCCCAAGTCACCGTCATACCGGCGACGCTAGCGGTACGACCCGCCCCCACTCTCGGCTTCGCTCGAGCGGGGGGACCGGCATCGGCGGGACCGACCTTGCCCAGTGAGTACCCCACGGCCGTACACTGGGCCGGGGAACGCTGGCACTCGGACACGCAGAGTGCCAGGCGGACCACCCGAAGGGCCGTAGGGGACGACATGCTGGAGGTGCGCGCGGATGCTGAGTGAACGCAGGCTTCAGGTGCTGCGCGCCATCGTCCACGACTACGTGGGCACCGAGGAGCCGGTGGGGTCGAAGGCGCTCACCGAGCGGCACAACCTCGGCGTCTCCCCGGCGACCGTACGCAACGACATGGCGGCCCTGGAGGACGAGGGCTACATCGCGCAGCCGCACACCAGTGCCGGGCGGATTCCCACCGACAAGGGCTACCGGCTGTTCGTGGACAAGCTGGCGGGCGTCAAGCCGATGACCGGGCCCGAGCGCCGGGCGATCCAGAACTTCCTCGAGGGCGCCGTCGACCTCGACGACGTGGTGGCCCGCACGGTACGGCTGCTCGCGCAGCTGACCCGGCAGGTCGCGGTCGTGCAGTACCCGTCCCTGACCCGGTCCACCGTGCGGCACGTGGAGCTGCTCTCGCTCGCGCCCGCGCGCGTGATGCTCGTGCTGATCACGGACACCGGCCGGGTCGAGCAGCGGATGGTCGACTGCCCGGCGCCCTTCGGTGAGGCGTCCCTGGCGGACCTGAGGGCCCGGCTGAACAGCCGTGTCGCGGGCCGCCGGTTCACCGACGTACCGCGTCTGGTCGAGGACCTGCCCGAGGCCTTCGAGGCCGAGGACCGCGGTACGGTCTCCACCGTGCTCTCCACACTGCTGGAGACACTGGTGGAGGAGAACGAGGAGCGGTTGATGATCGGCGGCACCGCCAATCTCACCCGTTTCGGACATGACTTTCCCCTCACGATCCGGCCCGTCCTGGAGGCACTGGAGGAGCAGGTCGTGCTCCTCAAGCTCCTGGGCGAGGCGAAGGATCCGGGCGTGATGGTGCGCATCGGGCACGAGAACGCCCATGAGGGACTCAACTCCACCTCCGTGGTGTCGGTCGGTTACGGTTCGGGCGGCGAGGCGGTTGCCAAGCTCGGCGTGGTCGGACCGACCCGCATGGATTACCCGGGAACGATGGGAGCGGTACGCGCAGTGGCACGGTACGTCGGACAGATCCTGGCGGAGTCGTAAGTGGCCACGGACTACTACGCCGTTCTCGGCGTGCGCCGCGACGCGTCGCAGGATGAGATCAAGAAGGCGTTCCGTCGGCTCGCGCGCGAGCTGCACCCGGACGTCAACCCGGACCCGAAGACCCAGGAGCGGTTCAAGGAGATCAACGCCGCTTACGAGGTGCTGTCGGACCCGCAGAAGAAGCAGGTCTACGACCTCGGCGGCGACCCGCTCTCCCAGTCGGGCGGCGCCGGTGCGGGCGGCTTCGGGGCCGGCGGCTTCGGCAACTTCTCCGACATCATGGACGCGTTCTTCGGCACGGCGTCGCAGCGCGGCCCGCGCTCGCGCACCCGGCGCGGCCAGGACGCGATGATCCGCATCGAGGTCGAGCTGGACGAGGCGGCCTTCGGGACGACCAAGGACATCCACGTCGACACCGCGATCGTCTGCAACACCTGCAACGGTGAGGGCGCGGCCCCGGGCACGACCGCCCAGACGTGTGACATGTGCCGCGGCCGCGGTGAGGTCTCCCAGGTGACCCGGTCCTTCCTGGGCCAGGTCATGACCTCCCGCCCCTGCCCCCAGTGCCAGGGCTTCGGCACGGTCGTGCCGACCCCGTGCCCGGAGTGCGCGGGCGACGGCCGGGTCCGCTCCCGCCGCACCCTGACGGTGAAGATCCCGGCCGGTGTGGACAACGGCACCCGGATCCAGCTCGCCGGCGAGGGCGAGGTCGGCCCCGGCGGCGGCCCGGCCGGTGACCTGTACGTCGAGATCCACGAGCTGCCGCACTCCACCTTTCAGCGGCGCGGCGACGACCTGCACTGCACGGTCACCATCCCGATGACCGCGGCGGCCCTCGGCACCAAGGTGCCGCTGGAGACCCTGGACGGCATGGAGGAGGTCGACATCCGGCCCGGCACCCAGTCCGGCCAGTCGATCCCGCTGCACAACCGCGGCGTCACGCACCTGCGCGGCGGCGGCCGGGGCGACCTCATCGTCCACGTCGAGGTCCAGACCCCGCACAAGCTCGACCCGGAGCAGGAACGCCTGCTGCGCGAGCTGGCGAAACTGCGTGGCGAGGAGCGGCCGCTGGGTCAGTTCCAGCCCGGTCAGCAGGGGCTGTTCTCCCGGCTGAAGGACGCGTTCAACGGGCGCTGACGACGGCTGACGGGCAGCCGGGATCCGGGGGGCCCGCCCCCCGGAAGACACCGCCGACGGGCGTTGATCCCCGGCTCTGCCCCTGGCTCATGCCGGCGGAAGCCCGGATTCGGACTTGTTCGGAGGACGTGACAACATGCCGTCATGTCCTCCGCACTGACCGATCTCTTCCCCCTCCCGATCGTGCAGGCTCCCATGGCGGGCGGCGTCTCGCTCCCGCAGCTCGCCGCCGCCGTGTCCGAGGCCGGCGGTCTCGGGTTCCTCGCCGCCGGATACAAGACGGCCGACGGCATGTACCAGGAGATCAAGCAGCTGCGGGGGCTCACGGGCCGGCCCTTCGGTGTGAACCTCTTCATGCCCCAGCCCGAGTACCCCGGTGCGAGCACCGGCTCCACCGGAGCGGCCAACGCCGCGCCCCCTTCCGGCGCCGTCGAGGTCTACGCGCACCAGCTGGCCGGTGAGGCCGCCTGGTACGAGACCGAGCTGGGCGACCCCGACAGCGGCCGGGACGACGGCTACGACGCCAAACTCGCCGTCCTCCTCGACAACCCGGTGGCGGTGGTCTCCTTCCACTTCGGCGTGCCGAGCCGGGAGGTCATCGACTCCCTGCGCCGGGCCGGGACCGTCACCCTGGTCACCGCCACCACCGCCGAGGAGGCCCTCGCGGTCGAGCGGGCCGGCGCGGACGCGGTGATCGCGCAGGGTGTGGAGGCCGGCGGTCACCAGGGCACCCACCGGGACCTCGCGGAGAACGACGGTTCGGGCATCGGCCTGCTGTCGCTGGTCGCGCAGGTCCGCGAGGCCGTGAGCATCCCGGTCGTCGCCGCCGGCGGCATCATGCGCGGCAGCCAGATCGCCGCCGTCCTCGCGGCGGGCGCGAGCGCCGCCCAGCTGGGCACCGCGTTCCTCGCCACCCCGGAATCCGGCGCGAACGCCGTGTACAAGCAGGCGCTGACCAACCCGCTGTTCGTGCGCACCGAGTTGACCCGCGCCTTCTCCGGCCGCCCGGCACGCGGACTGGTCAACCGCTTCATGCGCGAGCACGGGCCGTACGCCCCCGCCGCCTACCCCGAGATCCACCACCTGACCTCGCCGCTGCGCAAGGCCGCTGCCAAGGCCGGTGACGCGCAGGGCATGGCGCTGTGGGCGGGCCAGGGCCACCGGCTGGCCCGCGAGCTGCCCGCCGGGCGGCTGGTGGAGGTGCTGGCGGGCGAACTCGCGGCCGCCAGGACAGCGTTGTCGGCCTTCCCCGGACCCGGAGGTGACGGACGATGACGGCCCCGGTCTTCGTCGTCGAGCACGTCGACCCGGACAGCAACCGGTACGTCCTGGACGGCCCCGAAGGCCGCCACGCGGTCTCCGTGAAGCGGCTCCAGCCCGGCGAGGAGGTCGTCCTCACCGACGGCGCCGGGCGCTACGCCGTGTGCGAGGTCATCGGCACCGAGGGCAAGGACCGGCTGATCGTCCACATGGGCTCCGTCTCCGAGGAGCCGGCGCCCACGCCGCGCATCACCGTCGTCCAGGCCCTGCCCAAGGGCGACCGGGGCGAGGTGGCCGTGGAGACCATGACCGAGGTCGGCGTCGACGCCATCGTGCCCTGGCAGGCGGCCCGGTGCATCACCCAGTGGAAGGGCGACCGCGGGCTGAAGGCCCTCGGCAAGTGGCGGGCCACCGCCCGCGAGGCCGGCAAGCAGTCCCGCCGGGTCCGCTTCCCGGAGGTCGCGGACGCGGCGACGACCAAGCAGGTTGCCGCACTTCTCGCCGAAGCCGATTTCGCCGCCGTACTCCACTCCGACTTCGAGCACGGCAGCGGGCCGCTCGCCACCGCCGAACTCCCGGCCGACGGCGAGATCGTGCTGGTCGTCGGGCCCGAAGGCGGTGTCTCCCGCGACGAGTTGGCGCTCTTCGAGGAGGCGGGAGCCAGGCCCTACGTGCTCGGTCCCACGGTGTTGCGCACCTCCACCGCCGGCACCGCCGCCGCGGCCCTCCTGCTGGGCCGCACCGGCCGCTGGTCCTGACCTTCTGGGGGAACACCATGGAACTCGCCCAAGTCCGGCTCCTCGTCACCGATTTCCCCGCCTGCTACCGCTTCTACGCGGACGTCCTCGGCCTCAGGCCGCAGTCCGGGGCCACCGAGGGCCCGTACGAGAAGTTCAGCCCGCACGCCGGCTCCGCCGGT
This sequence comes from Streptomyces sp. NPDC007905, assembly GCF_042959345.1. NCBI lineage: Bacteria > Bacillati > Actinomycetota > Actinomycetes > Kitasatosporales > Streptomycetaceae > Streptomyces > Streptomyces sp. NPDC007905. The sequence goes on from NZ_JBIBKS010000010.1 coordinate 65,427, forward strand.
ATCGCGCTGCAGGACCGCGCCATGATGGCCGAGATCCTGGACGAACTGGGCGGGACGGCCACCGGTCACCGCTCCCTGGTCGTCCTGCGCGTCGAGGACCTCGACGCCTACTGCGAGCAGATCACCTCCCGGGGCGGGAGCGTCCTGCACGGCCCGGCCCCCATGACCGACCGCATGCGCGTGGCCCACCTCAAGGACCCGGAGGGCAACCTGGTGGAACTCCAGGAGTGGCTGCTGCTGCGCGCCTGACGACGACGGCGGGCAGCAGCTCCCACCCGTCCACCTCGCCGTCCGCCGGCTCCCGCGCCCGCACCTCGTCCACGAACGCCCGCACGACGGAGGGCAGGTGCAGATTGGCCGCGTTCCCGTGCTCGTCGATCACGAGCCCGGAGTGGCTGTACGGATCGCCGCCCGCCACCCGGCCCGGTCCGCCCGCGAAGACGAGCCGGGCCGCGGGCCGGTCGGCCCGGCCGTCCCGGTACAGCACCAGCGTCTCCTGGCAGGGCCCGCCGCCGGGGCGGTGCCGGTGTCCGACGCGCCACCACCAGAGCTCCCCGTCCGGCCCGGCCAGTCGCCTGAGTCTGCCTCTCCCGCCCATCGCGCCAGCGTACGGCGGCCCGGACCGCGGCGGCCCCACGGGTGTGCCCGCCCGAACAGGTGAGTGGCCGTAAGCGGTCTTCCGTCCCGCCCGCGCCGGTGGCACGCTGCCCTCCATGGGGGCTTTGAGGCGGATTTGGCGTCGGCCGGGATCCACGCGCGTCCTGGCCGTGGCGGGGCTCGCGGTGGTCACCGTGGGCGTGGTGACCGCGTGTCAGCCGGGTGATCTCAGCTCGGCCACGGTGGCGTACACCACCGACCGGACCGCGACCGACGAGCTGAAACGACGGCACGTGGACATCAGTTGGCTCACCTGCACCGGGAACTACGGCAAGGGCGGCTACACGCCGGGGAGGTCCCCCTCCCCGACCGAGACCACCGTCGTCTCCGTCGACTGCCAGGGGCAGACCAAGGACGGGCGGAAGATCACCGTCACCGGCAAGGTGACGAAGGCCGTCGACGGCGCCTGCGTGCGCGGGGACCTGACGGCCAAGGTCGGCGGCAGGCAGGTGTTCCACGTCAGCGGGCTCGGCAACTGCGACGCCACGCCCGGGCCGACGTACAAGCCGCCCGTCACCTACCGGCCCACCGGCGGGCGGCCGACCGTCACCGTCACCGTCACCCGGACCCTCTGGTGCAAGGGCGACCCGACCTGCTGGCCCGTGCAGGGCAAGTGATCGGAACCGGAGGCGGACGCACCGGCCGCTGCGTACAGTGACGGGGTGACTCAGGGCGCTTCGACGGGATCATCCGGCTACCTCCGATTCCCCCATCTCCACGGCGACTTGGTGACCTTCACCGCCGAGGACGACGTATGGCTGGCACCCCTGGACGGCGGACGGGCCTGGCGGGCGAGCGCGGACAACATGCCGGTGAACCACCCCCGCATCTCGCCCGACGGCACGACCGTCGCCTGGACTTCCACCCGTGACGGCGCCCCCGAGGTGCACATCGCCCCCGTCGCCGGCGGCCCCGCCAAGCGGCTGACCCACTGGGGCAACGGGAAGACCCAGGTGCGCGGCTGGACCCCGGACGGCGAGGTCCTCGTGGTCAGCACCGAGGGCCAGGCGAGCCTGCGCCGCACCTGGGCGCGGGCGGTTCCGCTGGACGGCGGACCGGCCACCACGCTGCCTTACGGGCCGGTCGGCGACATCGCGTACGGCCCGCACACCGTGCTGCTGTCCGCCCCGATGGGCCGCGAGGCCGCCTGGTGGAAGCGCTACCGGGGCGGTACGGCGGGCAAGTTGTGGATCGACCGGGACGGCCCCGACGGGGAAGGCGCCGGCGAGTTCGCCCGGCTGCACGAGGAACTGGACGGGAACATCGAGTACCCGCTGTGGGTGGGGGACCGGATCGCGTTCCTGTCCGACCACGAGGGCACCGGAGCTCTCTACTCCTCCCTCGCCGACGGGACGGACCTCCGACGCCACACACCCCTCGACGGCTTCTACGCCCGGCACGCCGCCACCGACGGCGGCCGGGTCGTCTACTCCAGCGCGGGTGAACTCTGGCTGCTCGACGACCTCGACGGCGCCACGCCGCGCCGCCTCGACGTCCGGCTCGGCGGCCCGCGCGTGGACCTGCAGCCCTTCCCGGTGAACGCCTCCCGCTGGTTCGGGCACGCCGCCCCCGACCACACCGCGCGCGGCAGCGCGGTCGCCGTGCGCGGCGCCGTCCACTGGGTCACCCACCGCGCCGGCCCGGCCCGCGCCCTCGCCGCACAGCCCGGTGTCCGGGCCCGGCTGCCGCGCACCTTCCGCACGGAGGGCGAGGAGTGGGTGGTGTGGGTGACGGACGCCGAGGGCGACGACGCCCTGGAGTTCGCGCCCGCCACCGGCGTCGCCCTCGGCGCGACCGCGCGCAGGATCGCCGCCGGTCAGCTCGGCCGCGTCCTGGAACTCGCCATGGCCCCCGACGGCAGCCGGGCCGCCGTCGCCTCGCACGACGGGCGGCTGCTGCTGGTCGAGCGCGAGAGCGGCGAGGTCCGCGAGGTGGACCGCAGCGAGCACGGCGACGTCTCGGACCTGGCCTTCTCGCCCGACTCCGGCTGGCTCGCCTGGTCCCACCCCGGCCCCCGCCCCCTGTCCCAGCTGCGCATCGCCCACACCACCGACTTGTCGGTCACCGAGGCGACCCCGCTGCGCTTCCAGGACTATGCGCCCGCCTTCACCCTGGACGGCAAGCACCTCGCCTTCCTCTCCAGCCGCTCCTTCGACCCGGTCTACGACGAGCACGTCTTCGATCTGGCCTTCGTGGAGGGTGCCCGCCCGCACCTGATCACCCTCGCCGCGACCACGCCGTCCCCGTTCGGGCCGCAGCGGCACGGCCGGCCCTTCGGGACCCCCGACAAGGAGGAGACACCCGACAGCGAGGGCACCCCGGCGACCCGGATCGACCTCGACGGTCTCGCCGACCGCATCGTGCCCTTCCCGGTCGAGGCGGCCCGCTACTCCAACCTGCGCGCCGCCAAGGGCGGCGTGCTCTGGCTGCGCCATCCGGTGCGCGGAGTCCTCGGCGCCTCCCGCGCCACGCCCGACGCCCCCGACCCGAAGACCGAGCTGGAGCGGTACGACCTCGCCCAGCAGCGTCTGGAGCACCTCGCCGCCGACGCCGACCACTTCGAGGTCAGCGGCGACGGCAAGCGGGTGCTGCTGTGGACCGACGGCCGCCTCAAGGTCGTACCCGCGGACCGGCGCGCCTCCGACGACGAGGACAGCGACTCGAACATCACCGTCGACCTGACCCGGATCCGGCAGACCGTCGACCCGGTCGCCGAATGGCGGCAGATGTACGACGAGACGGGCCGCATCATGCGGGACAACTTCTGGCGGCCGGACATGGCGGGCGTCGACTGGGACGGCGTCCTGGACCGCTACCGGCCCGTCCTCGCCCGGCTCGCCACCCACGACGACCTCGTGGACCTCCTGTGGGAGGTGCAGGGCGAACTCGGCACCTCCCACGCCTACGTCACCCCGCGCGGCGCCTTCGGCGACTGGGCCCGGCAGGGCCTGCTCGGTGCCGACATCTCCCGCCACGAGGACGGCAGTTGGCGCATCGACCGCATCCTGCCCGCGGAGACCTCCGACCCGGACGCCCGCTCCCCGCTCGCCGCGCCGGGCGTCGCCGTGCGACCCGGGGACGCGATCGTCGCGGTGGCCGGACAGCCGGTCGACCCGGTGACGGGCCCCGGCCCGCTGCTGATCGGCACGGCCGGCAAGCCGGTCGAGCTGACCATCTCGCCCTCCGGCGGGGGCGACCCCCGGCACGCGGTCGTCGTCCCCCTCGCGGACGAGGAACCCCTGCGCTACCACGCCTGGGTCGCCGACCGCCGCGCCCACGTGCACGAGAAGTCGGGCGGCCGCCTCGGCTACCTCCATGTGCCCGACATGCAGGCGCCCGGCTGGGCCCAGATCCACCGCGACCTGCGCGTCGAGGTGGCCCGCGAAGGCCTCGTCGTCGACGTGCGGGAGAACCGCGGCGGCCACACCTCCCAGCTCGTCGTGGAGAAGCTGGCCCGGCGGATCGTCGGCTGGGACCTGCCCCGCGGCATGCGGCCCGAGAGCTACCCGAGGGACGCCCCGCGCGGTCCCGTCGTCGCCGTCGCCAACGAGTTCTCCGGCTCCGACGGCGACATCGTCAACGCGGCGATCCGCGCCCTCGGCATCGGCCCGGTCGTCGGCACCCGCACCTGGGGCGGAGTCATCGGCATCGACAGCCGCTACCGGCTGGTCGACGGCACCCTGATCACCCAGCCCAAGTACGCGTTCTGGCTGGAGGGGTACGGCTGGGGCGTGGAGAACCACGGCGTCGACCCGGACGTGGAGGTGGTCCAGCGCCCCCAGGACTGGGCGGCGGGGCGGGACGTACAGCTCGACGAAGCGGTGAGGCTGGCACTGGAGGCACTGGACTCCACGCCCGCCAAGACGCCACCGGAGTTGCCCTGACCGGTTCCACGGCGCCCCCGATACGATGCCCAGGTACTGATCACCAGCGTGAGGAGGCACCCGCATGGCGGGAGAACCGCAGGACGACTGCCTGTTCTGCAAGATCGTCGCGGGGCACATCCCGGCGACGATCGTCCGTGAGACCGAGACGACCGTCGCCTTCCGCGACATAAACCCCCAGGCACCCACCCACGTCCTGGTGATCCCCAAGGCGCACTACGAGAACGCCGCCGTGCTCGCCGCCGGCGCCCCCCAGCTCGCCGCCGACGTGCTCGCCGAGGCGCAGGCCGTCGCCGACGAGGACAAGCTGGAGAGCTACCGCGTCGTCTTCAACACCGGCAGCGGCGCCGGCCAGACCGTGTGGCATGTCCACGCCCACGTCCTCGGCGGCCGTGGCCTGGACTGGCCCCCCGGATAAGTCGCCGTGTCCGTACGTGAATTGGTGGTCCTCGGCACCGCCAGCCAGGTCCCGACCCGGCAGCGCAACCACAACGGCTACCTGCTGCGCTGGGACGGCGAGGGCATCCTGTTCGACCCCGGCGAGGGCACACAGCGGCAGATGCTGCGCGCCGGGGTCGCCGCGCACGACCTGAACCGGATCTGCGTCACGCACTTCCACGGCGACCACTCCCTCGGCCTCGCCGGCGTCATCCAGCGGATCAACCTCGACCAGGTGCCGCACGTGGTGAGCGCGCACTACCCGCGCTCCGGCCAGCGCTTCTTCGATCGGCTGCGGTACGCGACCGCCTACCGGGAGACCGTCCGCCTCACCGAGGCACCGGTCGCCGCGGACGGCACCCTCGCGGTGACACCGTCGTACACCCTCGAGGCCCGCAGGCTGTCCCACCCCGTCGAGTCCTACGGCTACCGGCTGATCGAGCCCGACGGCCGCCGCATGCTGCCCGACCGGCTCGCCGCGCACGGGATCACGGGGCCGGACGTCGGCCGGATCCAGCGCGAGGGCCGGCTCGGGGACGTGACCCTGGACCAGGTCAGCGAGGTGCGGCGCGGGCAGCGGTTCGCGTTCGTCATGGACACCCGGCTGTGCGACGGGGTGCACGCGCTCGCCGAGGGCTGCGACCTGCTCGTCATCGAGTCCACCTTCCTCGACGAGGACATCGAACTGGCCGTCGACCACGGCCATCTGACGGCGGGCCAGGCGGCGACCGTGGCGCGGGACGCGGGGGTGCGCCACCTCGTCCTCACCCACTTCAGCCAGCGCTACTCCGACCCCGAGGAGTTCGAGCGGCAGGCGCGGGACACAGGGTTCGAGGGAGAGCTGACCGTGGCGTACGACCTACAGCGAGTGCCGCTCCCCAAGCGCAGATGAAGCCGCAGGTGGGAGCGCCGTACGATGCTTGGATGCCCCTCCCGAAAGCAGAACTGCACCTCCACGTCGAAGGCACCCTGGAGCCCGAGCTGGCGTTCGAGCTGGCCGCCCGCAACGGTGTCGAGCTGCCCTACGCGGACACCGACGAGCTGCGCAAGGCGTACCAGTTCGAGGACCTGCAGTCCTTCCTGAACCTGTACTACGAGCTGATGGCCGTCCTGCGGACCGAGCGGGACTTCGAGGACCTGGCCAACGCCTACCTCGCCCGGGCCGCCCGGCAGGGCGTGCGGCACGCGGAGATCTTCTTCGACCCGCAGGCCCACCTCGCCCGGGGCGTCGGCATGGGCACGGTCGTGGACGGGCTGTGGCGGGCACTCGGCCGCAGCGAGGAGAACCACGGGGTCTCCACCCGGCTGATCCTGTGCTTCCTGCGTGACGAGTCCGCCGAGTCGGCCCTGGCGACCCTGGAGGCGGCCAGGCCGTACCTGGACCGGATCACCGGCATCGGCCTGGACTCGGCCGAGGTCGGGCACCCGCCGGTGAAGTTCCGGGAGGTGTACGAAGCAGCCGCCGCGCTCGGCCTGCGCCGTGTGGCGCACGCGGGTGAGGAGGGGCCGCCGGAGTACATCACCGAGGCCCTGGACGTGCTCGGTGTGGAGCGCGTCGACCACGGGCTGCGCTGCATGGAGGACCCGGCGCTGGTCGAGCGGCTGGTCCGGGACCGCGTCCCGCTGACCCTGTGCCCGCTGTCCAACGTCCGGCTGAGGGCCGTGGACGTCCTCGCGGAGCACCCCCTTCCAGCCATGCTCGACGCCGGCCTGCTGTGCACGGTCAACTCCGACGACCCGGCCTACTTCGGCGGCTACGCCGGCGACAACTTCGACGCGGTGCGCTCGGCGCTCGGCCTCACCGAGGAACGGCTGCGCGAGCTGGCCCGCAACTCCTTCCTCGCGTCCTTCCTGGAGGACGACGAGGAGCGGCGGGCGCGTTACCTGGCCGAGGTGGCGGCGTACGAGTTCGGGTAGGCGGTGCCGTAGGTCTGCTGGGCGGGCACGGCGGGGGCGTCCACCGGGATCTCCACCACAGACAGCGACTGCCTGCCCGCGCGCAGCGCCACCGCCGTCATCGGCACCGCCACGCCGAGCAGCCCGACGGCCAGGACCTCGCCCATGACCGGGAACCCCGCCCACGCCGCCAGCAGACTCCCGGTCAGCGGGCCCGCCGCCGTGCCCAGCGACGACGCCGAGCCGACCAGCACCGCCCAGCGGCCGCGCGGGTCCAGGGAGGCGGCCAGGCCGATGACGTACGACAGCACGACCGGGTAGAGCAGGTTCCATGAGATCTCGCCCGCCGCGAAGGCAGGCAGGTCGGTCGCCGACGCGCTGAGCGCGATGCAGCCCGCGATGAGCGCCGTACCCGCGCCGATCGGCACCGCCCGCCCCAGCCGGGGTCCGAGCGCCCCGGCACCCACGACCCCGAACAGCCCGGCGCCGAGCGCGATCGCGAACACCACGCCGACGGTGACCTCACCCAGGTGCGCCTGCCCGAGACCGATGCGGCCGCTGACGCCCCACAGGGAGTTCTGCGCCAGGGACCAGCAGGGCATGGCCGCGGCCAGCAGCAGGCCGGCGCGGAGGTGGGGGAGCCGGCCACGTCCGGCGGAGGAGGTCCGCACGGGGGCCGTGGGGCCGGACAGACGGCCGGTGAGCGGCCACACGGCGAGCGCGGTGACCGCGAGCGCGGCCAGTGGGCAGCCGTGGCCGGGACCGAGGTGCGGGATCGTCAGGTACAGGACACCCGCGAGTGCCGAGACGCCGAGCAGGCCGAGCGTGGTGACCCGGTGCGGGTCGCTCCCCCAAGCTCTCGACTTCGTGCGCGCGGGGAGCACCCCCACCGCGGCGATGCCACTGGCCGCGACCGCCGTGACCGTACCGGACCCGAAGCCGCCGACCAGCGCGCCCGCCACGACGGCCGGTACGGCCCCGGTGAGCGCGGCACCGCCGTAGCCGAGGAGGGCGAGCGCGAGGCCGAGCCGGGCGAGGACGCGCGCGCCGAGCCGCTCCACCCGGGAGGCCAGCAGGAAGCCTGCCGCCGCCGAACTCAGCAGCAGCGCACTGCCGATGGCCCCGGCCTGGGTGGCGGAGAGCGGAAGCCCGGAGTCGAGCCGGCCGACGATGGTCGGCAGCAGGTACGGGGCGAGGTACCCGGCCGTGAAAAGGGCGACGAGGGGCCAGGGGGCGGAGCGGGGGGCGGACACGGGCGTTCCCAGGGCAGGCGAGAAGAGCGGCGCGGAAGAGGGGAGGGGGCGACGGCCGTCGACGGACGGGAACGCGCGAGCAAGTTGTATCAAGCACGCGGTTCCGGAAGAAGCTCGGGGGACGTGATCCGGATCACTGTTGCGTTTGCCCTCGGCGGCCGAGGGTAGGAGGCTGCGTCCCGTCGGTGTGTTGGCTCGAGCCCCGCGGGATGCGCTATGGTTCATCACGTCGCGGTCGCCGGACTCCCGGTGGCGGACAGTGCGTTGGTGGTCCAAGGAAAGACGCCCCGCTTCCTGCGGGGAGATGCAGGTGCAAGGCCTGCCCGGCGCTCCGCTCGAGCCCCATCCCGCCCTGTGCGGGGTGGGGCTCTTTTTTCGTTCCCCCGCCTTCTCTCCCTCCCCCTCCCCTTCCTGCCTCCGTGATCGAGGCCCATTGACGCCCAGTGTTCGCGTATCTAGCCTCTGTTCTCATACATAGACGGTATTCAGGGGAGATGGTCAGGTGGCTGGCGACCCGAGTCCGCAGGACGTGGCACGGCGACTGCGGGAGGGCATGGCGCACGGCGTGCTGTCCTTTCCGCTCACCGCCTTCCACGACGACGGCTCCCTCGACCCCGACGGCTTCCGCGCCCACGTCGCCGCGCGGCTCGCCGACGGCCCCGGGGCCGTCTTCCCGGCCTGCGGTACCGGTGAGTTCTTCTCGCTGGACGAGGAGGAGTACCGGCGGGTCGTGGCCATCACCGTCGAGGAGGCGGCCGGCCGGGTGCCCGTGGTGGCCGGGACCGGGTACGGCTGGGCGCAGGCCGCCCGGTTCGCGCGGATCGCCGAGGAGGCCGGCGCCGACGCCCTGCTCGTGCTGCCGCACTATCTCGTCGCCGCCCCGCAGGACGGCCTCGCCGCCCAGCTGGAGCAGCTCGCCGCCCGCACCCGGCTGCCCCTCGTCGCCTACCAGCGCGGCCAGGTCGCCTACACGGTGGCCTCGTTGCGGCGCATCGCGCGCGTCCCGAACGTCATCGGCCTCAAGGACGGCCACAGTGACCTCGACCGCCTCCAGCGCCTCACCCTCGCCGCCCCCGAGGACTTCCTGTTCTTCAACGGCGCCGCCACCGCCGAGATCCAGGCCCGCGCCTACGCCACCGTCGGCGTCCCCGCCTACTCCTCCGCCGTGCACGCCTTCGCCCCCGAGATCGCGGGCGCCTTCTTCACCGCGCTGCGCGGCGGCGACCACGACACGACCGGGAAACTGCTGCGCGACTTCTACGTCCCCTTCGTCGAACTCCGCGACCGCGCACCCGGATACGCGGTGTCCCTGGTGAAGGCGGCGGCCCGGCTGCGCGGCGAGCTCGTCGGCCCCGTCCGCGCCCCGCTCACCGACCCCTCGCCCGCCGACCTCGCCGACCTGAAGGCCCTCCTCACCACCGGACTCGACCTCGCAGGAGCCCTGCTGTGACCCGTGACCTGACCATCGCCGAGGTGCGGCTGACGCCGATCCTGGTCGCCGACCCGCCGCTGCTCAACACCCAGGGAGTGCACCAGCCGTACACCCCGCGGCTGATCGTCGAGGTGGTGACGGCGGACGGGATCACCGGTCTGGGCGAGACCTACGGCGACACCAAGTACCGGGAACTGGCCCGTCCCCTCGCCGAGCACCTCACCGGACGCTCGGTCATGGATGTGAACAGTCTGTTCTCCCTGGACCTCGCCGTCGACGCGGCCCGGGTCAGGGGCGCCGTCGACGCCGGCGGTCTGCGCGGCGTGCAGACCGCCGACAAGCTGCGGCTGTCCGTGCTCTCCGCCTTCGAGGTGGCCTGCCTGGATGCCCAGGGCAAGGCGCTCGGGCTTCCGGTGCACGCGCTGCTCGGCGGCAGGGTGCGGGACGCGGTCGAGTACAGCGCCTACCTGTTCTACAAGTGGGCCGGCCATCCGGAGGGCGTCGCCTCGGAGCCGGACGACTGGGGCGCCGCCCTGGACCCGGCCGGAGTCGTCGCCCAGGCACGGAAGTTCAAGGAGCGGTACGGGTTCACCTCCTTCAAGCTCAAGGGCGGGGTCTTCCCGCCCGACGAGGAGATCGCGGCCGTACGCGCCCTGGCCGAGGCCTTCCCCGGGCACCCGCTGCGGCTCGACCCCAACGGGGCCTGGTCGGTCGAGACCTCGCTGAAGGTGGCGACGGAACTCGGGGACGTCCTCGAGTACCTGGAGGACCCGACGCTGGGCACCCCCGCGATGGCCGAGGTGTCCGCCGGATCGAGAGGGGCGGCGCGAAGCGCCTCGGACGAGGGTGGTGGGCGACGGGCGGGCGTCCCGCTCGCCACCAACATGTGCGTGACCACCTTCGGCGAGATCAGGGAGGCGTTCACCACGAACGCCGTCCAGGTGGTCCTCTCCGACCACCACTACTGGGGCGGGCTGCGCAACACCCAGCATCTCGCCGCGATCTGCGCCGCCTTCGGTGTCGGGGTGTCCATGCACTCCAACACCCATCTCGGTGTCAGCCTCGCCGCGATGACCCAGGTGGCGTCCACCGTGCCGAACCTCCACCACGCCTGCGACTCCCACTACCCCTGGCAGTCGGAGGACGTCCTCACCGAGCGGCTCTCCTTCACCGGCGGCCGGGTCGCCGTGTCCGACGCGCCGGGGCTGGGCGTCGAGCTGGACCGTGACGAACTGGCCCGGCTGCACCGGCGGTGGGCCGAGGACGACGGCACGCTGCGCGAGCGGGACGACGCGGCGGCGATGCGCGTGGCGGAGCCGGAATGGCGGACTCCGGTGATGCCCCGCTGGTAGTCCCGGTCCCGTGTGACGGCCCGTGTCCCGGACGAGATGTGGTGCACACTGGCCAGATCCGCACCACGTCAGGGAGCGCACCGTGACCCCGTCCCACCTGATCGCCGGAGAGGAACCGGAGCACCTCACGCAGGCAGCGCGCCGCCAGGCCCAGGTCGACCCGCTGGCGGCCCTGCGCGCACCGGGCGATCCGCCCTGGGACGTCTATCTCACGGGCACGGTCTTCCTGGACATCATCTTCACCGGCCTGGACTCGGCGCCCGTGCGCGGCACCGAGTCCTGGGCCCGGGGGATGGGCTCCAGCCCGGGCGGGGTCGCCAACATGGCCACCGCGCTCGCCCGTCTCGGCCTGAGGACGTCCCTCGCGGCGGCCTTCGGGGACGACCACTACGGCGAGTACTGCTGGGACGCGCTGGAACAGGGCGAGGGCATCGACCTCAGGCCCTCGCGGACGGTGCCCGGCTGGCACTCGCCGGTGACCGTCTCCATGGCCTACGAGGGCGAGCGGACCATGGTGTCCCACGGGCACGAACCGCCGCCGGAGGAGCCGGCACCGGACGTCCCGTCCCGCGCGCGTGCGGCCGTCGCCTCGCTCACCCCCGGCAGGCACGCCCCCTGGATCGCCGCGGCCGCGCGCGAGGGTGCCCGGATCTTCGCGGACGTCGGCTGGGACGACACGGGGCAGTGGGATCTGTCCGCTCTCACCGACCTCCGGCACTGCGAGGCGTTCCTGCCCAACGCGGCGGAGGCGATGCGGTACACGGGGGCCGACTGCCCGAAGGCGGCCGCGCACGCGCTGACCGAGCATGTGCCGCTGGCCGTGGTGACGCTGGGCGCGAAAGGGGCGTACGCGGTGGACCGGCGTACGGGGGAGACGGCCGAGGTGCCCGCCATCGCGGTGGAGGCACTGGACCCCACCGGTGCGGGGGACGTCTTCGTGGCCGGGTTCGTCACCGGCACGCTGGCCGGCTGGCCGCTCGCCGATCGCCTCGCCTTCGCGGGGCTCACGGCGGCTCTGTCCGTCCAGGAGTTCGGAGGCTCGCTGTCGGCCCCGGGCTGGTCGGAGATCGGGGCGTGGTGGCGGAGGGTGCAGTCGGTGGAGGGGCAGGATCCGGCCGGTCTGCGGCGGTACGCCTTTCTCGACGGCCTCGTCCCGGAGGAACTGGACCGGCCGTGGCCGCTGCGCAGGGCCGTGCCGACCATCGGGTTCCGGCGCTCGACGTGACCGCCCGTTTCCGGCCGCCCGGCCGGGAAACGCGGCTTCCGGCCCGGGCGGCCGGAAGCGGCCCCGGGAAAAGTCCTACGGCTGTGTCAGTGCACCGTCGTACTCTGGACAGTGCGAGGCCGCCCTCAGCTATGCGGCCGTGACGAGGAGGAACCGCAGGCCTACAGAGCCGGCCCATGACTCAGACACCAACAGCTCACACCCCCGCGCAGGAGCAGGCGAGAGCGCAGTTGACCGTCCCCGCCCAGCACCCCATGGTCACCGTGCTGGGCTCTGGTGACTCGCTCCTGCGCGTGATCGAGAAGGCGTTCCCGGCAGCCGACATCCATGTCCGGGGCAATGAGATCAGCGCGGTCGGCGACCCCGTGGACGTCGCCCTCATTTCGCGCGTGTTCGACGAGATGATGCTGGTGCTCCGCACCGGGCAGCCGATGACGGAGGACGCAGTGGAACGCTCGATCGCCATGCTCAAGGCGAGTGAGAACGGGACGAGCGACGGCCCGGAGACCCCGGCCGAGGTACTGACGCAGAACATCCTCTCCTCGCGCGGCCGCACGATCCGCCCCAAGACGCTCAACCAGAAGCGGTACGTCGACGCGATCGACAAGCACACGATCGTCTTCGGCATCGGCCCCGCCGGCACCGGCAAGACCTACCTGGCCATGGCCAAGGCGGTACAGGCCCTGCAGTCCAAGCAGGTCAACCGGATCATCCTCACCCGCCCGGCGGTGGAGGCGGGAGAGCGGCTCGGCTTCCTGCCCGGCACGCTCTACGAGAAGATCGACCCCTACCTGCGCCCGCTGTACGACGCGCTGCACGACATGCTCGACCCGGACTCGATCCCACGGCTGATGGCGGCCGGGACGATCGAGGTCGCGCCGCTCGCGTACATGCGTGGACGGACCCTGAACGACGCCTTCATCATTCTCGACGAGGCCCAGAACACCAGCCCCGAGCAGATGAAGATGTTCCTCACCCGCCTCGGCTTCGACTCGAAGATCGTGATCACGGGTGACGTGACCCAGGTCGACCTCCCGAACGGCACCAAGAGCGGTCTGCGGCAGGTTCAGGAGATCCTGGAGGGCGTCGAGGACGTGCACTTCTCCCGGCTGTCGTCCCACGATGTCGTACGGCACAAGCTGGTGGGCCGTATCGTCGACGCGTACGAGTTGTACGACAGCCAGCACGGCACCGAGAACGGCACCCACAAGGGCGGCCGTGGCAGGACCGGCGCCAAGGCTCCCAAGGGGAAGTAGACCAGCACGACCATGTCGATCGACGTCAACAACGAGTCCGGCACCGAGGTGGACGAACAGGCGATCCTCGACATCGCCCGCTACGCGCTCGCGCGGATGCGCATCCACCCGCTCTCCGAGCTCTCGGTGATCGTCGTGGACGACGACGCCATGGAGCAGCTGCACATCCAGTGGATGGACCTGCCGGGTCCGACCGATGTCATGTCGTTCCCGATGGACGAGCTGCGGCCGCCGTCGAAGGACGACGAGGAGCCGCCGCAGGGGTTGCTCGGCGACATCGTGCTGTGCCCGGAGGTCGCCGCCAAGCAGGGGGCGGAGGCGCCCACACAGCACTCCATGGACGAGGAGCTCCAGCTGCTCACCGTCCATGGCGTGCTGCACCTGCTGGGGTACGACCACGAGGAGCCGGACGAGAAGGCCGAGATGTTCGGGCTCCAGGCCGCCATCGTCGACGGATGGCGGGCCGAGCGGGGGCTGACCGGGCCGTCCCCGGCGCCGACCGTCTCGTAGGCGGGCCGGTCCCCGTATGAGTCCGCAGATCGTGGTCGGCGCGATCGCGCTGGTCGTCGTGGCCTGGCTCGCCGCCTGCGCGGAGGCGGGCCTCGCGCGCGTCTCCAGCTTCCGCGCCGAGGAGGCCGTACGCAACGGGCGGCGCGGCAGCGCCAAGCTGGCCCAGGTCGCCGCCGACCCCACCCGCTACCTGAACGTGGCCCTGCTGGTCCGCGTCGCCTGCGAGATGGCGGCCGCGGCCCTGGTGACGTACGCGTGCCTGCAGGAGTTCGAGGCCACCTGGCAGGCCCTGCTGGTCGCCATCGGCGTGATGGTCCTGGTGTCGTACGTCGCCGTCGGCGTCTCCCCGCGCACCATCGGCCGCCAGCACCCGCTGAACACGGCGACGGCGGCGGCGTACGTGCTGCTGCCCCTCGCGCGCATCATGGGCCCGATCCCGTCCCTCCTCATCCTCATCGGCAACGCGCTCACCCCCGGCAAGGGCTTCCGGCGCGGCCCGTTCGCCTCCGAGGCCGAGCTGCGCGCGCTGGTCGACCTCGCCGAGAAGGAGTCGCTGATCGAGGACGAGGAGCGCCGCATGGTGCACTCGGTCTTCGAACTCGGCGACACCCTGGTGCGCGAGGTGATGGTCCCGCGCACCGACCTGGTCGTCATCGAGCGGTACAAGACCATCCGCCAGGCCCTCACCCTCGCCCTGCGCTCCGGGTTCTCCCGGATCCCGGTCACCGGCGAGAGCGAGGACGACATCGTCGGGATCGTGTACCTGAAGGACCTGGTCCGCAAGACGCACATCAGCCGCGACGCCGAGAACGACCTGGTGTCCACGGCCATGCGCCCGGCCGTCTTCGTACCCGACACCAAGAACGCCGGTGACCTGCTGCGCGAGATGCAGAAGGACCGCAACCACGTCGCCGTCGTCATCGACGAGTACGGCGGCACCGCCGGGATCGTCACCATCGAGGACATCCTCGAGGAGATCGTCGGCGAGATCACCGACGAGTACGACCGCGAGCTGCCGCCCGTGGAGGACCTCGGCGACGACCGCTACCGGGTCACCGCACGCCTCGACATCACCGACCTGGGCGAGCTGTACGGCCTGGAGGAGTACGACGACGAGGACGTGGAGACCGTCGGCGGACTGCTCGCCAAGGCGCTCGGCCGCGTCCCCATCGCCGGAGCCTCGGCCGAGGTGGAACTGCCCGACGGGCGCAGCCTGAAGCTCACGGCGGAGGCGGCGGCCGGTCGCCGGAACAAGATCGTCACCGTGCTGGTGGAGCCGGCCGGTGGGGCCGCCGAGGAGGAGGAGCCCGAGTGACACCTCAGGAGCTGCGGGCCTTCTGCCTGTCCTTCAACGCGGCCGTGGAGGACTTTCCGTTCAACCCGGAGACCTCCGTCTTCAAGGTCCTCGGCAAGATGTTCGCCCTGACGAACCTGGGCGCGCGGCCCCTGACGGTCAACCTCAAGTGCGACCCGGAGGACGCGATCCGGCTGCGCGGCGAGCACGAGGAACTGATCGTCCCGGGCTGGCACATGAACAAGCGGCACTGGAACACCGTGACCGTGGACGGCGCTCTGCCGGACCGGCTGGTGCGTGAGCTGATCGAGGACTCGTACGACCTCGTCGTCGCGGGGCTGCCGAGGGCGGAGCGGCTGCGGCTGGACCGGGCGTGAATCCCTTGTCGGCAGCTGCTGAGCCCGTGTCAGAATCCGGCGTGTGACCGTTCGACACCCGCGCCCGCTGCGCCCGGTGACCGTGTCGGCGTGACGTCCCCCTCCAGCGGAGGTGGCCGAGAAGATGCGCGGGCGCCTCGATGTGGCGATACGCGACCTGGAGGCGCTCGGGTACGAGGTGGTCGTCGGCCGGTGCATGGACGGCTCGGGCCACATCAGCGGCCCGGCCGCCGAACGCGCCGCCGAACTCACCGAGATGCTGACCGACCCGGCGATCCGCGCCGCGGTCCCGCCGTGGGGCGGGGAGACCGCGATCGACCTGCTGCCGCTGCTCGACTTCGAGCGGATCGGGCGGCCCGAGCCGACCTGGGTCGTCGGCTACTCCGACATGGCGACCCTGATCACCCCGCTGACGCTGCTCACCGGTACCGCGACCGTGCACGGCAACAACGTCATGGACACGCCCTACCGGACGCCCGAGGGCCTGCTGTCCTGGCTCGACATCGTCGCCGCGGCGCAGGGCGGGCCGTTCACCCAGACCCCGCCGGGCCGCCACCGCTCCGACGGTTTCGACGACTACCGGTCCCACGCGTTCGTACGGGACTTCACGCTGGACGCCGAGGGCACCTGGACCCGCCTCGACGGCACCGGTGACGTGGACGTCGAGGGCCGGCTGATCGGCGGCTGCACCGAGACCCTCGCCAACCTCGCCGGGACGCCGTACCTGGACACCTCGTCCTTCGCCGCCGGTGAGCCGCTGCTCGTCTACGTCGAGGCCTGCGAGGACAACGCGTTCACCATCTGCCGCAACCTGCACGGCATGCGCCTCGCCGGCTTCTTCGACCGCGCGGCCGCCGTCCTCGTGGGCCGCACCCACGCCCCCCACGGCCCCACCCTCACCCAGCACGAGGCCGTCCTCGACGCCCTCGGCCCGCTCGGGGTACCGATCGTCGCCGACGTCGAGTGCGGCCATGTCGCGCCTTCCCTGGTCAACGGCGCGCGCGGCCGTGTGGTGCACACGGCCGCGCGGAGTGAGATCGTTCAGACCCTGGACTGACCTCGGCGCAGACCCAGTCCGACCAGGACGGCGGCGGTCAGGACGATCGCCGCGTCCAGGGCGAGGACCGTGTGGACGCCCGAGAGGAGGTCGCGGGAGGTGGTCGCCAGCACGCCCAGCAGCGGGATGCCCACCGTGATGCCGACCTGCTGGGTGGAGGTCACCAGGCCGGTGGCCAGGCCCTGTTCCTCGTCCGGGACGCCGGAGGTGACCGTGAGGCCGTACGAGATGATCGCGCCCAGGTGGCACACGCTCGCCAGCGACACGGCGGCCGTGGCGAGCCAGACCGACCAGGGGTGGGTGTTCAGCAGCAGCAGGGTGGCGACCAGCGCGCCCTGTCCGGTCAGCGAGCCGACCAGGGTGCGGCGGGCGCCGAAGCGGCCGATGACCCTGGGGGCCATCGTGCCGGCGACGGCCGACAGCACGCCCTGGAAGCCGAAGACCAGGCCCGTCTCGAAGGCCGACAGGCGCAGGGTCTCCTGGAGGTACAGGGTCAGGACGAAGATCACCGTGGACATCATCGAGAAGGTGACCAGACCGCCCACGTTGCCCCAGGCCACCGTGCGGCGGCGCAGCATGGGGAGGGAGACCAGGGGCGCCGCCGAGCGGGATTCCACGAACGTGAACGCGGCCAGCAGCAGGAGACCGGCGATCAGTGCCGTGATGACGTCGGGGCGGCCGAAGCCGTGGTCGGCGGCCGTGGACAGGGCGTAGATCAGCGACAGCAGGCCCGCGGTGACGGTGACCGCGCCAGGCACGTCGAGCCGCGGGCGGTCAGGGGTGCGGGACTCGGGCAGCAGGCCCGGCGCCAGCGGCAGCACGATCAGCGCGAACACCGTGAGCAGAGCCATCGTGGAGCGCCAGCCGAGGGCGTCGGTCAGGGCACCGCCCGCGACCATGCCGACCGTGAAGCCCAGCGACAGCAGCGTGCCGGAGATGCCGAGGGCGCGGTCGCGGGCCGGGCCCTCCGGGAAGGTGGTGGTGAGCAGGGACATGCCGGTCGGCACGATCGCCGCCGCGGCGAGGCCCTGCAGCGCGCGCCCGGTGAGGAAGGACGTGGGGTCCCAGGCCAGGGTCGCCAGCAGCGAGGCCGCGCCGAACAGGGCCAGGCCGGTCAGGAACAGCTTCCGGCGGCCGTACAGGTCGCCGATCCGGCCGAAGAGCAGCAGGAAGCCACCGGACGGGAGCGCGAACGCGGTGACCGCCCACTGCAGGGCGGAGCGGCTCATGCCGAGGTCGGTGCCGAGGTCGGGCAGGGCCACGTTCAGGACGGAGAAGTCCAGCGCGACCATGAACTGGGCCGCGCACAGGACGAACAGGACGAGCTTGTCACGCGTCGACAGCCGGGGGGTGCCGAGCGACGCGCCTGCGGGAGCGGTGGGTTGGGTGGTGGTGTCGATCGCCATGGCAAGAGCTTCCGCCGGGCGGAAGAATGCTGGGGAGTCGGAACTTATGGTGGTGGTGGCACCACCAGACACGACGGGGGAGGAGCGGTACGTGACCGCTGCGGAGGCGATGCGCAGTCATCGGCGGAACGAGCTGCGCGAATTCCTGATGAGCCGTCGGGCCCGGGTCAGTCCCGAGGAGGCCGGGCTGCCGGGTGGCGGGGGCCGGCGCCGTACGCCCGGACTGCGCCGGGAGGAGGTCGCCGTGCTCGCCGGAGTGGGCGCCTCCTGGTACCAGTGGCTGGAGCAGGGCCGGGACATCTCCGTCTCCCCGCAGGTCCTCGACGCCGTCGCCCGGGTGCTCCGGCTCAGCGACGCCGAGCGCCGGCACCTGTACCTGCTGGCCGGGCTGAACCCGCCGGCGCCCCAAGTGGCGCCGGAGAAGCGGGACATGTGCGACGGTCTGCGGCGGCTGATCGACACCTGGATGCCGTACCCGGCGCACATCATGGACCTGTACTACAACTGTGTGATGTACAACGACGCTGCGGCGATCGTGCTCGGGATGCGGCCGGACATCACCCAGAACTGCCTCGTCGACTTCTTCGTCGACCCGCTGTACCGGTCGCGCAGCAGCAGCTGGGAGCTGAACGCGCGGACGGTCGTGGCGCAGTTCCGGGCCGCGTGCGCGGCACGGCCGGACGACGAGGGGTTCCAGGCGGTGCTCGCCGAGGTGAGCGCGGCGAGTGACGAGTTCGTGGCGCTGTGGGCGGAGCGGGACATCGAGGACCAGGGGCAGGTTCGCAAGGAGCTGGTGCATCCGCTGGCCGGGCTGCTGGTCGTGGAGTCGACGGTGCTGAAGGTGCCGGCCCGCCCCGATCTGATGATCGTGCTGCACACACCACTGGACGAGGCGAACACCGCGGCGAAGCTGGAATGGCTGGCGTCTCCCGAGGGCCGGCGCGGCGCGATGTACCCCGTGGCGGGGTGAGCCTCCGGTGGCTTCGTATGCTCTGGGCATGACCGAGAGCAACGCGCTTGATCCCGAGGACCGCAAGATCGTCACCCTGGCCCGTTCCGCGCGGGCCCGCAACGGAGTGCCCGAGGGGGCGGCCGTACGGGACGAGACCGGGCGTACGTACGTCGCCGGGTCGGTGGAGCTGGCTTCGCTGAAGCTGAGCGCGTTGCGGACCGCGGTCGCGATGGCCGTGGCCTCGGGGGCGCGGTCGTTGGAGGCGGCGGCGGTGGTGAGCGAGGTGGAGTCGGTGGCGGCCGAGGACAGGGCCGCTGTAGCCGACCTGGGTGGTCCCGGGACGCCGGTGTTGCTGGCCTCGCCCGACGGGACCGTGCGGGTCACCGTTTCCGCCGGCTGACGTACCGGCCGACCGAAAGGTCGGCTGGAATTCAACCTTGTTGGGACGGTGCTCTCGCGCATCAATGGAGCCGTACGTTCCGACGACCCGTCAGATCCGCACCGCCGGCGCCGTGTCTCCGCATCCACCTGCCCGGCCTGCCGTTCGTCGGCGCACCTTCCGACCATCCCCACATGGCATCCCCACAGGGAAGGGAAGCGGATCCCCATGAGAGGCAAGCGCACGGCAACAGGCGCGGCACTGGTCGCCGGGGCCCTCGCGGTCACCGGACTCGTCTTCGCGCCCACCGCGGCCGCCGTCACCCCCCAGTCGGCGGCCATCAACGCGACCTGCGGCTTCTTCGGCGGCGGCACGGCCACGCTCACCGCCACCCAGAGCGGCACCTCGGCCACCTTCACCCTCACCTCCAGCGCGGTCAAGGCGCCGGTCGCGGTGGCGAAGGACTCCATCACCTCCAAGCTCACCCTGGTCAGGGCGAGCGGTGGCACCGCCGTCTTCAGCGGGACGACCAACCCGGCCATGAACGCCGGTGACCCGGTCTCCGTCGGCCCGCTCAGCGGCACCGTGGCCTCCGGTGACAGCCTGGAGGCGTACGGCGGCTCGCTGCAGATGACGATCTTCGGGGTCAACGTGACCTGTACGGCGACCGCCAAGCAGTCGCCCGGCCCCTTCGTGTTCGACTGAGCGATCTGTTCCGGTTCTCCCGTGGATGCCGCAGAAACTGATGATCCGTCAGATTTCTGCGGCATCTCCATTGACTTCTCACCCCCGCTCCACATCAATGCCCCCTGTTGGCGCAGATGAGCCGCTGCGCCCACAACCCTCAGGAGGGGCCCCATGGGTTCGACACCCCGAAGATCCCGACGGTGGCGCTGGGCGTCACTGCTCGGGGCGACCGCCCTCGCGGTCACCGCGGGCGGCGCGCTGGCCTGTCCGGCCGGTGCCGCCGGCACGAACGTGGACTTCGCCACGCACTGCATCCCGCCCGCCGTCGCGGGTATCCCGCCGATCGACGGCACCACCACCGCCAGCGTGTCGGTGGACAACGCCGGCCCGAAGGTCGGCGACACGGTCACCGTGACCTACACGGTGGTCACGCCCGCCGCCGGCAACCCCACCGACCTGGCCCTGCCGGCCGACATCATGACCCCGACCGGCAAGGTCACCCTCGGCGGTGCCCAGACCGGTGACGTCACGGTCGCCGGGCCGAAGAAGAACACCCCGGTGCCGGGGAAGGGCGTCTTCCCGTCCTTCTCCATGACCGGGACGTTCACCGTCACCAAGGCCGGGCAGATCACCCTCTCACCCGGCGACTACAACATCCACACCAGCTACATCCTCGAGCTCGACACTCCGTGCACGGTCACCAACCCGCCCGCCCCGGTGTCGCAGACCGTCACGGCCACCGACGGGACACCGGCCAACACCCGAGCCATCTCACTCGGTTCGGCCTCCGGTGACCCGGGCGCCGGCGTCACCGTCCACGGCAGCAACTTCACGCCGGGTGTCACCGTCACCCTGGCCGGGCGGGCCGGGGCCACCCAGACCGCGGACACCGCCACCGTGACCGCGAACGCCCAGGGTTCCTTCAGCGGTTCACTCGTCGTCAACGACAGGACGACGACCGGCATCGTGGCCTACGAGGGCGGCTCCTGGAACGCGGACAAGGGCGCGGGCCCCGCGGCCTACGTCGTCAACGACAACACGCCCGTCCCGGCCGGCAGCCAGAAGCTGACCACCACCGTCAAGGCGGGCACCCTGTCCATGTCCCAGGCCGGGGACGCCGTCGCGCTCTCGGCGGTCGACTTCGGCAAGGGCGGGGCCTCCACCGGAGCCCTGCGGACGGTGACCGTCAAGGACTTCCGCGGCGGCCCCGCGGGCTGGTCCCTGACCGGCAAGGTCACCGACTTCACCGGTCCCGGCGCCAAGATCGACGCGAGCAGGCTGAGCTGGACCCCCGCCTGCGCGACCAAGGCGGGCAGCCCCAGCACCTGCAAGGCCGGTTCGACGGGCACCGTCGGCACCTCGGGAGCGACCCTCGCGTCGACCCCCGACGGCACGCTCACCGGTGGCGAGTTCACCGTCGACGCCGGACTCTCCCTGGACGTACCGGCGTTCACGCCTCCGGGCGCGTACTCCGGCGTCCTGACCCTCACCCTGACCTGAGAGCGCCGACAGCGGTGGCCGGGCGCCCCCGTCGCACCACGGGACCGCACTCGCCCGACCGCCCGCCCGCCCGACCCGAGCCCACGGGGGGTCCGCACCCATGCGCAAGCCGTACGTCCTCCTCCTGAGCCTCATCTGTCTCGTCCTGGGCGGGACGGCCGCCCCCGCGCGGGCCGCCGACAACGGCAGCTGGTCCGTCTACCCGGTCGCCTCGAAGGTCGCCGCACGCCCCTACTTCTCCCTCTCGGCCGACCCCGGGCAGACCCTCACCGACAAGGTGGCCGTCACCAACAAGACCGGCAAGCCGCTCACCTTCCGGCTCTACGCGGCCGACGCCTACAACACCGCGCGCGACGGCGGGTTCGCCGTCCGCACACTGAAGGAACGTATGCGCGGGGTGGGGGCCTGGGCGAAGCCCGCCCTGTCACGCGTCACCGTGCCCGGCCACAGGACCGTCACCGTGCCGTTCACGCTGCGTGTGCCCCAAGGTGCCGAGCCCGGCGACCACCCGGGCGCGATCGTCGCACTGGAAACGGGGGTCCACCCGCTCGGGCGAACCCGAGAGGGGGGAAGCGGCGCCCCCGGCGGGGGCAGGCTCGCGCTCGGTGTCCGGCGGGCCGTCGGCGCCCGGGTCTACCTCCGGGTCGGCGGCCCCACGCTTCCCGCGCTCTCCGTCGAACACGTGCGCATCGGCCACCACCAGCCACTCGTTCCCGGCCTCGGCGACAGCACGGCGACCATCACCTACACCCTGCGCAACACCGGGAACGTCACCCTGGACCCCAGGGTGCGGCTGAGGGCGCGCGGGCTGTTCGGCCGTACGCTGCTCGACCGCGGCCTGACCGGAATCCCGTCCGAGCTGCTGCCGGGGCAGCGGGTGCGGCTCACCGAGGCCTGGCACGGCGCACCCCAGCTCGACTGGGGGCACCTCACCGTGACCGCGAGCGCACAGGACACCCGTCAGTCGGCGAGCGCCTCCTTCCTCGCGCTGCCCTGGCTGTGCGCCGGGCTGCTGTTCGCGGCCGGAGCGGTGACCGGAGCGCTGCTGGTCAGAGCGCGTCGGGGCCGCGCTCGCCGGTCCGTACCCGTACGACCGTCTCCACGGGCAGCGCCCACACCTTCCCGTCGCCGATCTTCCCCGTCTGCGCGGCGCTGACGATCGCGTCGATCACGTCGTCGGCGACCGCGTCCTCGACCACGACCTCGATGCGGACCTTCGGCACCAGGTCGACCCGGTACTCGGCCCCCCGGTACACCTCCGTGTGGCCGCGCTGGCGGCCGTAGCCGCTCGCCTCGGTCACGGTGAGACCGTGCACGCCCAGCTCCTGAAGTGCCGTCTTGACCGCGTCGAGGCGGTACGGCTTGACGATCGCGGTGATGAGCTTCATGCCTGGGTCTTGACCTTCTGCGTGGAGGAGCCGGCGAGGACGGAGTGGGAGACCGGGGCACCGTGCCCCAGGACCCCGTGATCGTAAGCCGTCTCGGCGTGCACCGTAAGGTCCAGGCCGGTGTGCTCCTGATCCTCGCTCGCCCGGAAGCCCATCGCCTTGTCGATCAGCTTGCCGAGGCCGAAGGTCACCCCGAACGCGTACCCGGCGACGACCACCACGGCCAGCAGCTGCTTGCCGAGCGGGGCGAGCCCGCCGCCGTAGAACAGGCCCTGCGCGCCGCCGGTCATCGCCTTCTCGGCGAACAGGCCGATCAGCACGGTGCCGATGATGCCGCCGACCAGGTGAACGCCGACGACGTCCAGCGAGTCGTCGTAGTTCAGCTTGAACTTCCAGCTCACCGCGCAGGAGCAGACGACGCCGGCGGCCAGGCCCACGACCAGCGCGCCGAGCAGGGAGACCGTGCCGCAGGAGGGCGTGACGGCGACCAGGCCGGCCACCGCGCCGGAGGCGGCGCCCAGGGTGGTCGGGTGGCCGTCGCGCCTCTGTTCGACGAAGAGCCAGCCGAGCAGACCGGTGCAGCCGGCGGCGAGGGTGTTGAGGAAGGCGGCCGCGGCCAGGCCGTTCGCGCCGAGCGCGGAGCCCGCGTTGAATCCGAACCAGCCGAACCAGAGCAGACCGGCGCCGAGGATCACCATGGGCAGGTTGTGGGGACGCATCGCGTCCTTCTTGAACCCGAGCCGGGGCCCGAGGACCAGACACAGGGCCAGACCGGAGGCGCCGGAGGTGATCTCGACGGGCAGACCGCCCGCGAAGTCGAGCGCCCCGAGCCTGTCCAGGATCCAGCCGCCGGGGCCCCACACCCAGTGGGTGACCGGAACGTATACCAGCAGGGTCCAGACCGGGACGAAGACCAGCCAGGCCGAGAACTTCGTGCGGTCGGCGACCGCGCCGCTGATCAGGGCGGCGGTGATGACGGCGAAGGTGAGCTGGAAGGTGGCGAAGAGGAGGGTGGGCACGGTGCCGTGCACGCTGTCCGGGCCGAGGCCGCTCATGCCGGCGTGCCCGAGGCCGCCGATCAGTCCGGCGAAGGCGTCGTCACCGAAGGCGAGCGAGTAGCCGGCCGCCAGCCAGACCACCGTGACCAGGGCGATCGACACAAAGCTCATCATCAGCATGTTGAGGACGCTCTTCGTGCGGACCATGCCGCCGTAGAACAGGGCCAGACCCGGGGTCATCAGCAGGACCAGGGCGGTGGCGGCGAGCAGCCAGGCGGTGTCGCCGGTGTCGATGCGAGCGGCGGCGAGGGTCACGGGCGTCTCCAACGGTGTGGGGGCTCGTCAGAGGGTCACCGGTGAGCGTTTCCGGTTGCGTACAGGTGTGTTTCCGTGACGTTTCGTTGCGTGGGGGTTTCCGGAAGCTCACGGGGAGACCCGGTGGCCGGGACTGGTACGGCACGGCTTCGTGGATCAGGGACAATGGTCGCCATGAGCGTCCGTACCCAGTCATCCGAGCAGCCGGCCGAGACCGCCCACCGCGCCGGCTTCGCCTGCTTCGTGGGCCGCCCCAACGCGGGCAAGTCCACCCTCACGAACGCTCTGGTCGGGCAGAAGGTGGCGATCACCGCCAACCAGCCGCAGACCACGCGGCACACGGTACGCGGGATCGTGCACCGTCCCGACGCCCAGCTGATCCTGGTGGACACCCCGGGGCTCCACAAGCCGCGCACGCTGCTCGGCGAGCGGCTCAACGACGTCGTCCGCACGACGTGGGCCGAGGTGGACGTGATCGGCTTCTGCCTTCCGGCGAACGAGAAGCTCGGCCCCGGTGACCGCTTCATCGCCAAGGAGCTGGCCGGGATCAAGAAGACCCCGAAGGTCGCCATCGTCACCAAGACCGACCTGGTCGACTCCAAGACCCTCGCCGAGCAGCTCATCGCCATCGACCAGCTCGGCAAGGAGCTGAGCTTCGAGTGGGCGGAGATCGTGCCGGTGTCGGCGGTCGGCGACAAGCAGGTGGGCCTGCTGGCCGACCTGATCATCCCGCTGCTGCCCGAGGGCCCCGCCCTCTATCCCGAGGGCGACCTCACGGACGAGCCCGAGCAGGTCATGATCGCGGAACTCATCCGCGAGGCGGCGCTGGAGGGCGTACGCGACGAGCTGCCGCACTCCATCGCGGTGGTCGTCGAGGAGATGCTCCCGCGCGAGGACCGCCCGGCGGACCGGCCGTTGCTGGACATCCACGCCAACGTCTACATCGAGCGGCCCAGCCAGAAGGGCATCATCATCGGCCCCAAGGGCAAGCGCCTGAAGGAGGTCGGCATCAAGTCCCGCAAGCACATCGAGGCCCTGCTCGGTACGCCGGTGTTCCTGGACCTCCATGTGAAGGTGGCGAAGGACTGGCAGCGGGATCCCAAGCAGCTGCGGAAGCTGGGGTTCTAGCCGGCGGCTCCCTGGGGGGTCATGTCCTGCAGTCCTACCACCCGCAGCAACCGCAGTCTCTCGTAGGAGTCCGTTCCCGGGCGGGCCGTGTGGATGACGAGGAGCTGGTGGCGGCCGTGGTGGAGGAGGATCTCGCAGTCCAGTTCCAGCAGGCCCACCACCGGGTGCTGGAAGCGTTCGGTGGCGGCCTGGCGCACGGCCACCTCGTGGGTGTCCCACCAGCAGCAGTATCCGACCCTGTGGGCCGCCCGGGACGCCGGAGCCCTGTGACCGGTCATTCCACGCCGCGAATCCGCCCCACCAGCACCGCCCCGGCCAGCCCGATCACCGCCGCCAGCAGGTACAGCACCCGGTAGCCGCCCAGGTACGTCACGATCGGGGCGGCGAGTGCCGGAGCCGCCACCTGGGGCAGGGCGTTGGCCACGTTGATCACGCCCAGGTCCTTGCCGCGGTCCAGCGCCTTCGGCAGGACGTCCGCCATCAGCGCGAAGTCGACCGAGGTGAACACGCCGAAGCCGACCCCCAGCAGTGCCGCCGCCACGATCGCGCCCGGCCAGGTCTGCCAGCCGGAGAGAGCCGCCGTCGCCACCGCCATCAGCACGCCGGACCACACGACGAACGGCTTGCGGCGGCCCACCCGGTCCGACCGGATCCCCCCGGCCACGACGGCCGCCACCAGCGTCAGGCTGTTGACCGCCGTCAGGAGCAGCACGCCCTGGTCGGGGTCGGAGTAGTGCAGCCGGTCCCGCAGGTAGTACAGGAGGTACAGCAGTACCAGCGAGTTGCTGAGGTTGATCAGGAAGCGGGTCAGCCACGCCCAGCCGAGGTCCGGGTAGCGGCGCGGGCTCAGCCAGAAGCCCGCCAGGAAGGCGCGCCAGGACCAGACCGGCCGGTCCCGCGGCGCCAGCCGCAGATCCTCGTGGCGCAGCACGTACGGCAACACGCCCACCACCGTGAACACCGCGCAGGCCACATACCCGGCACCGGTCCCGCCCGCCACGGTGGCCAGGCCCGTCCCGCCGACCACGCCCAGGATCTGCGCCGCACCCAGCCAGCCGCCCACGGTGCCCCGCTGGAGCCGCGGCACCCGGTCCGGCACGGCCGCGGTCACCGCCGCGAAGGCCGCGTTCAGCGTGAGCTGCGCCAGACACCAGCCCAGCGTCATCGTCCACGGGCCGCCCGCACCCGCGAGCAGCAGCAGCGACAGCGCACCGCCCGCCGTACCGGCCACGATCTACGGCGTACGGCGGCCCCGGCGGGCGGTGGTCCGGTCCGACAGGGCACCGAAGAAGGGGTTGGCGAACAACGAGACCACCGCGCCCGCGCCCGTCACCCACGCCAGCATCGTCTCCTTGGACATCCCCGAGCCGGGCGCGAAGTCCCCGGCCTGGGAGGCGAGCAGGATCTGCAGCGGGCCGAACCAGCCCACCCAGATCGCCCCGTTGGCCAGCGACAGTGCTGCCGTCCAGCCCCGGCCGACCGGCTCCACGGGCTCGGCGAGCGCGGCCGAGGCGCGGGCGGTGGTCATCTCTGCGCCCGCAGCAGGTCCCGGAACCAGTGGTACGAGGCCTTCGGAGTGCGCTTCAGCGTCGCGGGATCGTCGAAGTCCACGTGGACCAGGCCGAAGCGGCGCGCATAGCCCTCCGCCCACTCGAAGTTGTCCATCAGGGACCACACGAAGTAGCCGCGCACGTCCACGCCGGATTCCAACGCCGCGTGCAGCGCCCGGACATGGCCGTCCAGGTAGGTGATCCGGTCCTGGTCGTCGATGCCTTCGTACGAGCACCCGTTCTCCGTGATGACGATCGGCGGGAGCCGGTCGCCGTAGCGGTCGCGGAACCCCGTGAGCAGCTCCGTCAGCCCCTCCGGAACGACCGGCCAGCCGAAGTCGGTCACCGGGCGGTCCTCGATCTCCCGGACGCAGAAGGGGAGTTCGGCCGGCATGGTGAGGCCCCCGAACTCGGTCTCGGTGCCCTGCGGGGCGCCCACCCGGGTCGGCGCGTAGTAGTTGATGCCGTACCAGTCGACGGGTTCGCCGATGACCTCGAGGTCGGAGTGCACGTCTCCGGGCATCAACTCGCCGATGCCCTCGGGGTACTCACCCAGGACGACCGGGTCGGCGAACAGCCGGTTGAGCAGGACGTCGTAGAAGCCCACCGCCTCCAGATCGGCCGGTTCCGCGGAGGCGGGCCAGGTGGGGCCGTGGGAGTTGGCGATGCCGAGGTCCGTCGCCCCGGCAGCGCGCAGCGCCCGTACCGCGAGACCGTGGGCGAGGAGCTGGTGGTGGGCGACCGGGAGCGCGTCGAAGAGCAGCCGCTTGCCGGGGGCGTGGGCGCCCAGCGCGTGGCCCAGCAGGGTGTGCTCGGCGGGTTCGTTGAGGGTGATCCACCGGGTGACGCGGTCGCCGAGGCGTTGGGCCACCCCGGAGACGTACTCGGCGAACCGGGCCGCCGTGTCCCGCTCCAGCCAGTCCAGCGAGGCGGGCAGGTCCCAGTGGAACAGGGTGGGCACGGCCTGTACGCCGGCCGCGCACAGCTCGTCCACCAGACGGTCGTAGAAGTCCAGGCCGCCGGGGGAGTTCACCCGGGGCCAGGAGATCGAGAAGCGGTACGCGTCCACGCCGAGGCCGGCGAGCAGGGCCACGTCCTCCCGGTAGCGGTGGTAGTGGTCGCAGGCCACCGCCGCCGTCGAGCCGTCCTTCACCCGCCCCGGCCCGGCCGTGAAGACGTCCCACACGGATGCCTCACGTTCGTCGACCGCACCCTCGATCTGATGGGCCGAGGTCGACACACCCCACAGGAAGCCGGCCGGGAAACGGGGGATCGGGTCGCCTGCATCAGTCGCCATGGCCGGCATCATCCTTACCCGGGGTAACGCGCGTCAACGCCTCAGCGGGCAAAGGGGTTGCCGAACGACGACTCACATGACGAGACGCGCACTCAGGACCAGAACACTAGGCCCCCTCCTTCAGTACTCGCGAGATCAACTCCCGCTGATCCTCGGTCAGTCGGGGATCGGCCGCGTACGCCGTGCGGCCGTCCACCGTGATCTCGTAGCTGAAGCCGTCCGGTACCCCGGCCGGGGGCGTGCGGTCGCCGGAGGCGATCGCACGCTCGGCCAGGGTGTGCCACTCGGAGGCGTCGGGCCGGCCCGAGGTGTCCACCTCGGCCTGGCGCTCGATACCCGCGAAACCGCCCGTGCGCCGCACTCGAATACGCATGGGGGACTGTCTAGTACGGATCTACAGCGTCCGCACCCCGACCTGTTCCCACGCCTTCTGCACGGCCTGGAGCTCGTCGCCGGCGCCGTACCGCTCGCGGGCGGCCCGCACGGTCAGCGTGGCGAAGTCGGCGAACAGGGCGTCCTGCTTCAGCCCGCCGCCGGTGAGCACGTCGTACCAGATCTGCCCGGCCTTCTCCCAGGCGTAGCCGCCGATGGCCGTGGCGACGAGGTAGAAGGCGTGGTTCGGGATGCCGGAGTTGATGTGCACGCCGCCGTTGTCGCGGCCGGTGCGGACGTAGTCGTCCATCGTCCCCGGCTGCGGGTCCTTGCCGAGGACGTCGTCGTCGTACGCGGTGCCCGGCGCCTTCATCGAGCGCAGGGCGGTGCCGGTGACGCGCGGCGCGAGGAGCCCGGCGCCGATCAGCCAGTCGGCCTCGGCCGCGGTCTGGCCGAGTGCGTACTGCTTGATGAGCGAGCCGAAGACGTCGGAGACCGACTCGTTGAGTGCGCCGGACTGGCCGAAGTAGGTCAGGTTGGCGGTGTGCTGGGTGACGCCGTGGGTGAGCTCGTGGCCGATCACGTCCACCGGGATGGTGAAGTCGAGGAAGATCTCGTTGTCGCCGTCGCCGAACACCATCTGCTCGCCGTTCCAGAAGGCGTTGTCGTAGTCGGTGCCGAAGTGCACGCTCGCGTCCAGCGGCAGGCCCTCGCCGTCGATGGAGTTGCGGCCGTACGCCTTCAGGTACAGCTCGAAGGTGGCGCCGAGGCCCGTGTAGGCGCGGTTGACCGTGGCGTCCGGGCCGGGCTCGGAGCCCTCCTCGCGGACCTTGCTGCCGGGCAGGTCCTGCTGGTGCCGGGCGTCGTAGATGGTGCGGTGCGGCTGGTCGGCCACGGCACCGGCGGGCGGGGCGACGGCGGGCGCGCCGATCACCGTGGTCAGGCGGCGGTGGGTGCGCTGGTAGGCGTCGTGCTCCAGGGACCGGCGGGCGGGGCCGGAGAGGGCGGGGTCCTCGTTACGGGCGAGCTTGTCGAGGACGTGCGGCGGCACGATCGTGCAGAAGACGGGCTGGAAGCCCCCGTTGGTCGTCATGCCGGGCACCCTTGCACTGAGTGACGCTCCTGTCACTACTCGCAACCATGATTGCTGAAATACGGTGACAATACGGTGGTGTCAGCCTTGCTCCGCGTAGTCAAAGTGGTATGGCGCACTTTTTGTCCAGTTTGATTCCGTCGGTCCCGCATACTGATACGGGCCCTCGCGGTCCGGCGCGGCTCGGCTAGCATGCTGAGCATCATGCGTTTCGGGCTGCTCCTTCTTAGCTGCCGCGGCGAGGGCCTGTAGTCGAGGCCGACTCCCTCCCCGCGGAGCTTGGCGTTGCGTCGTCGGCCGTCCTTCCGGACACCTTCCAAGGAGCCCCGCATCATGGCCAACCGCCAGCAGCCCAGTTCCCTGCCGATCCACAAGTACGGCCGGTACGAGCAGGTCGACATCCCGGACCGCACCTGGCCCGGGAAGCGGATCACCGCCGCCCCCCGCTGGCTCTCCACCGATCTGCGTGACGGCAACCAGGCCCTGATCGACCCGATGTCGCCCGAGCGCAAGCGCCGGATGTTCGACCAGCTGGTCAAGATGGGCTACAAGGAGATCGAGGTCGGCTTCCCCGCCTCCGGCCAGACCGACTTCGACTTCGTGCGCTCGATCATCGAGGAAGAGGGCGCGATCCCCGAGGACGTGACCATCTCCGTCCTGACCCAGGCTCGCGAGGACCTGATCGAGCGGACCGTGGAGTCCCTGAAGGGCGCCAGGCGCGCGACCGTCCACCTGTACAACGCCACCGCCCCGGTCTTCCGCCGGGTCGTCTTCCGCGGCTCCAAGGACGACATCAAGCAGATCGCCGTCGACGGCACCCGTCTGGTCATGGAGTACGCCGAGAAGCTGCTGGGCCCGGAGACCGACTTCGGCTACCAGTACAGCCCGGAGATCTTCACCGACACCGAGCTGGACTTCGCCCTGGAGGTCTGCGAGGCGGTGATGGACGTCTACCAGCCCGGCCCGGGCCGCGAGATCATCCTCAACCTGCCCGCCACGGTCGAGCGCTCAACCCCGTCCACGCACGCGGACCGCTTCGAGTGGATGCACCGCAACCTGTCCCGCCGCGAGTACGTCTGCCTGTCCGTCCACCCCCACAACGACCGCGGTACCGCCGTGGCGGCGGCCGAGCTGGCGCTGATGGCCGGCGCCGACCGCGTCGAGGGCTGTCTGTTCGGGCAGGGCGAGCGCACCGGCAACGTCGACCTGGTCACCCTGGGCATGAACCTGTTCTCCCAGGGCGTCGACCCGCAGATCGACTTCTCCGACATCGACGAGATCCGTCGTACGTGGGAGTACTGCAACCAGATGGAGGTCCACCCGCGCCACCCGTACGTGGGCGACCTGGTCTACACGTCCTTCTCCGGCTCCCACCAGGACGCCATCAAGAAGGGCTTCGACGCCATGGAGGCCGAGGCCCGGGCCAAGGGTGTCACCGTGGACGACATCGAGTGGGCGGTGCCGTACCTGCCGATCGACCCGAAGGACGTCGGCCGCTCCTACGAGGCCGTCATCCGCGTCAACTCGCAGTCCGGCAAGGGCGGTGTCTCCTACGTCCTGAAGAACGACCACAAGCTGGAGCTGCCGCGCCGGATGCAGATCGAGTTCTCGAAGCTCATCCAGGCGAAGACGGACGCCGAGGGCGGCGAGATCACGCCGAAGGAGATCTGGGCGGCCTTCCAGGACGAGTACCTGCCGAACCCGGACAACCCCTGGGGCCGTATCCAGGTCAGGACGGGCCAGTCGACCACGGACACCGACGGCGTCGACACCCTGACCGTGGAGGCCACCGTCGACGGCGAGGACACGGTCCTGACCGGTTCCGGCAACGGTCCGATCTCGGCCTTCTTCGACGCCCTGCAGTCCATCGGCATCGACGTACGCCTGCTGGACTACCAGGAGCACACGATGAGCGAGGGCGCCTCCGCGCAGGCCGCCTCCTACATCGAATGCGCGATCGACGACAAGGTTCTGTGGGGCATCGGCATCGACGCGAACACGACGCGTGCGTCGCTGAAGGCGGTCGTCTCCGCGGTCAACCGCGCGACCCGCTGACCCTGCTCTGACCGGGCGTTTCGGGGCTCCAGTCGCTGCATACGGCGGCTGGAGCCCCGTCGATTGCCGGCCATTGCACCCCTCAGGTAACGGACAGGTCTCGTACGGGGTACTGACTCAGCCTCCCGGATGTGGCTAACATCACGCCAGCGCGGCGATGCTGCCGCGTCGTTACGGAGGTGCGACGTGCTGCCAGTACGGGGACGAGACGGCCGTGCCACCAGGGCTGTGCGCATCCTGGGCACCCGCACCGCATGGACACCCGTGGGAGACGGTGAGTTCTACTGCCCCGGCTGCGGAGGCGACCGCAACTACCAGCGGCTGACCGGCCGCCGCCGCTTCACCCTCCTCGGCGTGCCCGTGCTGCCGCGCGGGGTGACCGGACCGGTCGTGGAGTGCGCGTCCTGCGGCCACCACTACGGCACCGACGTCCTCGACCACCCCACCACCCGCCGCTTCTCCGCGATGCTCCGCGACGCCGTGCACACCGTCGCCCTCGCCGTCCTCGCCGCGGGCGGCACCAGCTCCCGTACGGCCCTGGAGACGGCCGCCACCGCGGTCCGCACCGCCGGCTTCGAGGACTGCACCGAGGACCAACTGGCCGCCCTGGTCGACGCCCTCGCCGCCGACACCGGCCGGGTCCTCGGCGGGCCGTGCGGCGCGAGCCTCACCATAGAGCTGCACGAGGCCCTCGACCCGCTCGCCCCGCACCTCGCCCCGGCCGGCCGCGAGTCCCTCTTCCTCCAGGCGGCCCGCATCGCCCTGGCCGACGGCCCCTACACCCCCGCGGAACGCGACGCCCTCACCACGATCGGCGCCGCCCTCACCATCTGCGCCGACGACGTGAACCGGCTGCTGGCCGCCGCGCGTACCCCGTCCTGACGAACACCCGTTCGGCCCTGAGTCGCGCATCGGCGCCGGTGATCCCGGGGACCATGGGGGCGTGACCCCGCTGAGCCGCGCCCTTCTCGCCGCCACCGCGTTTCTCACCCCGCTCGTCACCGCCCATTCCGCCCACACCGCGCACGGCTGCGTCTCCTCCGTGCCGTACGTGGCGGGCGAGGGCGGCTACGACACCTACCGCATCCCCGCGACCGTCCGCACCCGGCGCGGCACCGTCCTGGCCTTCGCCGAGGGCCGGCACGAGGGCCCCGGCGACAGCAGCGACATCGATGTCGTCCTGCGCCGCTCCACCGACGGAGGCTGCGCCTGGGGCCCGCTGACGGTGGTGGCCGCCGGGCAGGGCGACACCCGGGGCAACCCGGCACCCGTGGTCGACCCGCGCACCGGCGAGGTCGTCCTGGTCACCTCCTACAACAGCGGATCGGTGACGGAGGCGCAGATCATGCGGGGGGAGGCCGCGCCGGAGCAGAGCCGGCGGGTGTTCGTGCAGCGCAGCCCGGACGACGGCCGCCACTTCACCCTTCCGAGGGACATCACGGCCGAGGTGAAGCCGCCGCACTGGCGCTGGTATGCGACCGGCCCCGGGCACGCGCTGGCCCTGACCCGCGGCCCGCACACCGGCCGCCTCCTCGTCCCCGCCGACCACTCCGCGGCCCCGCCCCCCGGCTCGCCGGACACCGGCCAGGAGCCCAGGTACTACGGCGCCCACGCCCTCTACAGCGACGACGGCGGCCGCACCTGGCACCTGGGCTTCGTGGACGACACCTACGACGGCGTCGCCAACGCCAACGAGACCAGTGCCGCCCAACTCCCGGACGGCCGCCTCTACTTCACCTCACGCGACCAGAACGGCAGCAGCCCCGGCAACCGTCTCGACGCCTATTCGAGCGACGCCGGCGAGACTCTCGACCGCCCCTTCGCCGGCCAACCCACGCTGAACGACATCCCGGTGATCCAGGGCAGTGTCCTCCAACTCCGGGGCCGCACGGCACCGCTGCTGTTCTCCGGCCCGTCCGTGCCGACCGCGCGCCGGGCGATGGCCCTGTGGTCCAGCGTGGACGGCGGAGCGACCTTCACCAAGACCCTGACGCTGTCCTCGCAGCGAGCCGCCTACTCCGATCTTGTGCAGCTGGGCCGCGACACCGTCGGGATCCTGTACGAGACGGGGGTGGCGGGGGCGTACGAGACGATCGAGTTCCAGCGGGTACGGCCGGCTTGGCCGTCCGTTTCGGTGGGCTAATTGCTGCTTACACGGCGGCAATTGACCGTCCTTTGCCCATTATTGATCCGACGAACGTTGCTCGCGTCAGCCCGCGCATGTGAGCATTGAAGATCGTTCACGGAATGAAAATCGGCTGAACGTATCAAGACATTTTCGGCGGGGGGAAAGCGCTGTGGGCAGCGCTGAGTTGACGGGATCGACGGGGGCGACGGGATCGACGGGCGAGGCCGAGGTGCATCCGCCCAGGTCGGCGCTGACGGACATCGCGGAGCAGACGGTTCTGCACGCTGGCAGTGCACCGCTGCCACCTACTGAGGTGCTTTCTGCGACTCCATCGCACCCGGATTCACACACATTAGCCACCGCGAAGCAGTCCGCAGTGGATACGGCAACGATGGCCGAGCCCGCACCCACGGCCGGCCCGGAATCCGTGGCAACACAGCCGGCCGACCGGCGAGACGCGCCGCTCTCTGCGGAACAGGCCCTGCGACTCAGCGTTCACCGGCGCCTGTTCCACGCCCGCCTCGGGGAGTTCCGACGTCGCCGTGTTCTCGTCCCGTACGGGGAGAACGGTGCGGCCCTCACGGTGGAGATGCAGGGGGCGCGGTGGCTGCTCGCGTTCACCGACGAGGCCGCGCTCGCGCGCTATGCGAGGGCGCGTGAGGAGCGCGACCGGACCTGGCGGTACCGGGCCGTGTGGGGCGCCGCGGTGCTGGACGCGGGCGTACCGGCGGTGGCCGAGGCCGGGCTGCCGTGCGGGGTGCTGGTGGATGCCGGTGACGGTGAGCGGGGGCTGGTGCTGCCACCGGTCGTCGGGATCGTGCCGGAAGCGGTCGCTGTGAACGGACCGGACACGGGGGAGGGACGGCAGTGACGACGCCGAGTGGGGGCGGGCAGCCGGATCTGCGGGTGCAGGGGCTGAAGTCGATCGCCGAGGGCATCAACAAGGCGCTGAGCGAGATGGATTCGCTGGGTGGGATGAAGGGCTGGGCGGGCGCGGGGCGTGGTTTCACCGGCCTGGAGATGGACGGCATGGACGTCGGTGACGACCATCTCGGTGCGATGCTGCACACCTTCTGCGAGCGCTGGCAGTGGGGGGTGCGCGATCTGATGCAGGAGGGCAACGCGCTGGCGGAGGGGATGGGGCTCGCGGCCGGCACCTTCCACCAGACGGACGAGTACGTGAAGGGCTCGCTGAAGGTCGCCTACAACTCCGTGGTCGGAGATCCCTTCGCCTCCAACGAGCAGGTGCAGAAGGAGAGCCTGGACCAGATCAACCATGCCGCGGCGACCACGGGTTACGGCGAGAAGGACCGCGACAACCTGGTGAACTCCGTGAAGCAGACCGGGAAGGGCATGCTCACGGACGTGGAGACGAGCGAGGGCATGCCCGGCAACCCGATCTCGCCGTCGATCGTGCGGGATGTGGCCGGGCCGGGTGACGGTAACTGATGTCGTTCACCAGCAAGTTCAACAGTGCCGTCGGTTCGCTGAAGTCCGGGTACGACGACGTCAAGCGGGCGACGGGCCACGTGATCGACGAGGGCGCCCACGGCGTGGGCGACGCGCTCGACTGGGCCGGCGCGCACGGTGCGGCCGACAAGGTCGACGACTGGGGTGACTCCACCGCGTCCAGGCTGGGCGCGCACGTGGACGAGCAGCAGCTGGACGAGACGGAGGATCCGAAGGAACTCATCCACGGCAGCCCGGCGAAGCTGCGGGAGACGGCGGGGCATCTGCGGAACTTCGCGGGGTCCTTCGGCGCGGTGGCGTCGGGGATGCAGACGTTGGACTCGTCGGATTTCAAGGGTGAGGCGGCCGATACCTTCCGCAAGACGTTCGCGACGCATCAGGTCAAGTGGCGTCAGGCGGCCGAGGCGTGCGGGGAGGCGGCCTCGGCTCTGGAGAACTTCGCGCACACGGTGGAGTGGGCGCAGTCTCAGGCGCGGGAGGCGGTGGCGAAGTACCGCGAGGGCAAGGCCGCCTCGAAAGCCCATGAGCAGAAGGTGCAGACGTACAACGACGCGGTCGAGGCGGGCGAGAAGGACCCTGGTCCGAAGCCTTCGGACCAGGACCCGGGGGATGAGGCCAAGCAGGCGGCCGAGCAGATCCTGGCCGCCGCAAGGCGCCAGCGCAGCCACCTTGCCGCGGAGGCCGCCGACCGTGTCAAAGCAGCGCTGCAGCACGCCCCCAGCGAGCCGTCGGCCCTGAACCAGCTCAAACTGGACGGTGCTGATGTCTGGGATGCCGCCAAGACGGAGGACATGCGCTTCTTCGGCGGCTTCATGCGCGGGCTGGGCGATCTGAACAACCTGGCCCGCAACGCGAACCCGCTCGACCCGTACGCGATCACACACCCCTACGAAGCGCTCCAGGCCAAGGTGGAACTCCTGGGCGGCGCCGTGCACTTCGTCACGCATCCCACCCAGACCGGCAACCAGCTCTGGAACTCCTTCCTGCAGGACCCCGGCGGGGTCGGCGGTGAACTCCTGCCCCAGTTCCTCATCCCGGAGGCGGGCGCCGAGGGAGCGGCCGCGGACGGTGTCCGGGTTGCGGAGGACGGGACGAGGGGGGCCGAGGAAGCGGCGGCCGGGGAACGAGCGGCGGAGGGCGAGGCCGGAAACTCCGCGCGGGAGACGGTCAACGATGACCCGCACGATCACTCCCGCGAAGAGGACGCCGTGGAGGACTGTGGTGACCCGGTCGACGTCGCCACCGGCAAGATGTTCCTGCCACAGACCGACGCGGCCCTCCCCGGTGTGCTGCCATTGGTCCTGAAGCGGCGAGTGGAGTCCGGCTACCGCCTGGGCCGCTGGTTCGGCCCCTCGTGGTCCTCCACCCTGGACCAGCGTCTGGAGATCGACGCGGAGGGAGTCGTCTTCGTCACCGAGGACGGTCTGCTCCTGGCGTACCCGCACCCGGCCCCCGGTCTGCCCACCCTCCCATCGCACGGCCCCCGCTGGCCCTTGGACCGCGTTGCCGACGGCTACACGATCACAGACCCGCGCACGCTCCGCACCTGGCACTTCGCCGACCGGGGCGAAAACCTGGCCGTCCTGGAACAGATCGACGACCGCAACGGCAACTGGATCACGTTCGAGTACGACGCGGAAGGCACGCCCCTAGCCGTGGGGACGAGCGCAGGCCAGGGAGTCCGCATCACGACGGAGTCGGGCCGCGTCACGACCTACCACCTGGCGGCGACCAGCCAGGAGCTGAAACGCTTCGGCTACACAGAGGGCAACCTCACGGAGATCATCAACTCCTCGGGGCTGCCACTCCGCTTCACTTACGACGACTCGGGCCGGGTCACGTCCTGGAGGGACACGAACGACCGCAGCTACACGTACGAGTACGACGACCAGGACCGCTGCACAGCCCAGACCGGCTCCGCGGGCCACATGGCAACGCGCTTCTCCTACGGGGAACCGGACCCGGAGACGGGCCTGCGGGTGACCACGGCGACCAACGGCGAAGGCCACAGCACTCGCTACCTGGTCAACGGAGCACGGCAGGTGGTGGCCGTGATCGACCCGCTCGGCGCCGAAACCAGTTACCACCGCGACCGCTACAACCGCCTGCTGTCCCAGACGGACCCACTGGGCCACACGACGACATTCGAGTACGACGAGACGGGCAACACCACGAGGGTGGTACGCCCGGACGGCCGCGAGGCGAGGGCGGAGTACAACGAACTCGGCTTGCCGGTGAAGGTGGTGAATCCGGACGGCACGGTGATCCGCCAGGGCTTCGACGAGCGAGGCAACCGCACGTCGGTGACGGACCAGGCGGGTCAGACGACCCGTTTCACGTACACGGAAGCCGGTCACCTCACGTCCGTGACGGATCCATTGGGCAACACGACAAGGGTCGTCTGCGATCGTGCGGGCCTCCCCGTGGAGGTGAGGGACCCGCTCGGCGCAGTGACGCGCTACGAACGGGACGCCGCCGGCCGCCCGATCGCGACAACGGACCCGACGGGTGCGGTGACCCGCCTGGAGTGGACGGTAGAGGGCCGCCTGTCGTGCCGTACGGCCCCGGACGGCACGACCGAGTCATGGACGTACGACGGCGAGGGCAACTGCACGAGCCACACGGATGCGCTGGGCGGCGTCTCGCGCTTCGAGTACACGCACTTCGACCTGCTGACGGCACGCACCGGCCCGGACGGTGTCCGCTACGAGTTCGACCACGACAGCGAACTGCGCCTGACGAAGGTCACCAACCCGCATGGCCTGACGTGGACGTACGAGTACGACGCGGCAGGCCGCCTGGTGACGGAGACGGACTTCGACGACCGCACCCTCACCTACACGCACGATGCGGCAGGACGCTTGGCCTCGCGCAGAAACCTTCTTGGCGAGGTGGTGTCCTTTGAGCGCAACGAACTGGGCCAGGTGACCCGCAAGGACGCCGCCGGCCGGGTCACGACGTACGCCTACGACCTCACCGACCAGCTCGCCCAGGCCACCGGCCCCGACGGCACGACGCTCACGCTGCTGCGCGACCGGCACGGCCGCCTGCACTCGGAATCGGTCGACGGCCGCACGGTCACGTACAGGTACGACGACCTGGGCCGCCGCACCGGCCGCACGACGCCCACCGGCGCCACCACCACCTGGTCCTACGACGCGGCCGGCCGCCGCACCGGCATGGTGGCCTCGGGCCGCACGATCGACTTCACCTACGACGAGGCGGGCCGCGAACTGTCCCGCCGCATCGGCGAGACGGTCACCCTGGAGCACGCCTTCGACGCGCTGGGCCGCCTGACCACGCAGTGGGTGACGGGGGTGGAGGGCCGCACGGTGCAACACCGGGCGTACACCTACCGCGCCGACGGCAACCTCATCGGCATAGAAGACCAGCTCTCCGGCTCCCGCCACTTCGACCTCGACGCGGCGGGCCGGGTGACGGCGGTACACGCGGCGGGTTGGACGGAACGGTACGCGTACGACGAGGCGGGCAACCAGACCGAGGCGAGCTGGCCGTCGACCCACCCGGGCCAGGAGGCGGTGGGCCCGCGCACCTACACGGGCACCCGCATCACGCGCGCCGGCAACGTCCGCTACGAACACGACGCGCTGGGCCGCATCACCCTCCGCCAGAAGACCCGCCTGTCCCGCAAGCCGGACACCTGGCACTACGAATGGGACCCCGAGGACCGCCTGGCCTCGGTCGTGACCCCGGACGGCACCCGTTGGCGCTACACCTACGACCCGCTGGGCCGCCGCACCACGAAACTCCGTCTCGCCCCGGACGCCGAAACGATCGTCGAACGAGTCGACTTCACATGGGACGGCACCACCCTCTGCGAACAGACCACGACATCCCCCGACCTCCCCAACCCGATCACCCTCACCTGGGACCACGAGGGCCTGTATCCCCTCGCCCAGACGGAACGCATCATCGCGGCCGACGCACCCCAGGACGAGATCGACTCCCGCTTCTTCGCCATCGTCACCGACTTGGTCGGTACCCCCAGCGAACTGGTCGACGAGCACGGCGACATCGCCTGGCACACCCGCAGCACCCTATGGGGAACAACGGCATGGGCGGCCAACAGCATCGCCTACACGCCCCTGCGCTTCCCCGGCCAGTACTACGACCCTGAAACCGGCCTCCACTACAACTACTTCCGCCACTACGACCCCGAAACTGCTCGCTACCTCACGCCCGACCCCCTCGGCCTCACTCCTGCGCCAAATTCCGTCGGTTACGTCCACAACCCCCATACTTGGGCCGACCCCCTCGGGTTGACTCCTTGCAAGAGGAAAGAAGTACTCCCTGAGGGGTATACATCGTCTCCGGCGCTCGAGAATGACCCGTACCACCCTGATATGGTTAAACAGCGGAGGGATGGAAACCGGGAACTCTACGGCCCGACGCCAGCAGACAGGGCCGCCGAGCT
Source organism: Streptomyces sp. NPDC007905 (assembly GCF_042959345.1). Classification (NCBI taxonomy): domain Bacteria; kingdom Bacillati; phylum Actinomycetota; class Actinomycetes; order Kitasatosporales; family Streptomycetaceae; genus Streptomyces; species Streptomyces sp. NPDC007905. The sequence continues at coordinate 105,211 of NZ_JBIBKS010000010.1, forward strand.
CGGGTACGCCAGGAGAATTTCACCTCAGAAGGCTCCCTTCCATTCTCACGGGCAAGAGGTGTTCTTCAACGGGAAGAACTACATCACGCCGGACGTAGACGGGCACAATGTTTCCGACGGATGGAAGATGTTCAATAAGAGGGGTCAGAGGATCGGTACTTATGATGCGGATCTCAACTACATCAAGGATTGAATCGTTCTCCATCAGGGTGGCATCTGTCCCATCGTCATCCGAAGCGGCGAGCGACAGCGCCATTGGGTGCATCACCGTACGGGACTTCCAGGAGAATTTTCCGATGGATCTTACCTATTGGGATGCAGCCGAGTACGAGGCCAGCTGGATTCGATCCTTGAGGGCTCTAGAGCGTGCGGATGATGCCACATCATGCCTTATTTCATCTATCACGGATCCAAGGAGTAGTAACTTCATTTTCTGTTGGCCCCTCTACAGGTATGGAGACGTCGTCTACGTCCAGAACTCGATCATTTTCCTGGAGGGGCTCTCGGAGGATTTCACCCCGGAAGAGCCGTGGCGTTTTGTGGAACCGCGATCCACGGTTGATGAAGATGGGCATAAGATCTCTGAGTGGCACACTACTATCGATGAAGTCAGAGAGTTCCTATATTCGGTGCAGTAAGGTGCAGTTGTCGGGTGGAGGGATTGACGCGCTGAAGAAGGGCGTCATCATTACTGCTATCGCGAACGACGAGTCGTGATGCTGTATGGCGGTTGCAGTCGGAATGGGTGAATTCTCGGATGCTTCTCTACTCGATGGCATCGCGCGCACGTAACTATGGTCTCCGAATCGCCGACCCGCCGAACCGCGATCCGGCAGCGGCTCTCACCGCCTACAAAGGCATCTGCGGTGCCGTCGCCTGCCCTAGGCTGGCCCACATGACCGCGCAGGAGCGAAGTTACCGCTACGTGGGACCGGTTGAGCTCAAGGCCGCCGTACGGCCGGACAGCGGCGGCTGCCGGATCGGCTCGGCGGGTGAGTTCGCGAACTGGCTCGCTGGGCGACCGGCAGCGGAACTGGTCGACCCGTTCACTTTTGTGGTCGGTCTGGACGGAGTGCTTCGGTTGGCACCGCGACGCAGCGAGCACGTGGCCTGTGCCGGTGGAGAAGCGGTCCTGGGCGCCGGTGAGATCAGCTTCACCTGTGAGGCAAATCGCTGGGGCGTGGGTGACGTCAGTAATCAGTCCACCGGGTACTGCCCCGACGTCAGCTCCTGGGCGGCGGTTGCTCGGGCTCTCGATCGCGCAGGCCTCAGCCGTCCGCCCGGCTTCACCCACGAGGTGGTGTTCCGGCGCTGCCCTGGCTGCCAGCAGCACAACATCGTGCGTGAGGACGACTTCTTCTGCGTCTTCTGCGGTAGTGGTCTGCCCGAGGCGTGGAATGTGGATCCCAGTGCGTAAGGGCGGTGGGTCGGGGTTGGTACCACGGCATGCTTGCCTGACCCTGGCAGCGCCTGACTCAACATTCCCTTTCCAGTGACTCCGGTGGGTGGTGAGCCCGACCGCTTTCTCATGTCGCTCTCCTCACTCCTCGGCGAACAGCTCCGCCGCGTTCGTGGCGCGCACAGCTCGCTGGGCCCAGACCTCAAGTCGGTCCAGATCGGTGCAGGCGTTCACCCGTTCGCGGACGCTGTCGGGTACGGGGATGCCACGCCACTCCAGGATGTGGAGGACCATCTCGGCCTTGGCCTCGGCCCGACCCTGCTCCAAGCCCTGTTCCAGGCCCTGCTCTCGTCCTTCCTCGCGCACTTGCTCGGCGAGCGGGTGTCGCCAGAAGTACTGGATCGCCGTCATCAATTCCCTCCACATCTGCTTCGCCTGGGGGTCGGCCAGGCATGAGTCGATGAACTGCACGAAGACCGCGGCACTGTCGGGGTCGATGGTCCGCAGGGCGGATGCCAGGGATTTCAGTATGGCGGCGGCCTGCGGGCCACGCCCGTGTGTCATCGCCGAGAGCACCGCAAGAGGGACATCCCCCTCCGCCTGCCGCTCGTCCGCGATCACCGGCACGTTGTCCGGGCCCAGGACCAGGGGTCGTACCGTCAGCGAGTCCCAGCCGGGGAAGCCCAGCCGGATCGGACGGGACGCCCACCGGGCCGTAGCGCTGCTCTGTGTGATGACGATGAGCACCGGCTCGCAGCGGTACTTCTCGTAGAGGTAGGAGAGGTAATAAGACCAGCTGCCCCGCTTGCGCTCGTCCGTCTTTCCCTGGGACTCGACCACGAGCAGGTACGTGCCCTCGTCCGTCTCCGCTCGCAGCAGTGTGTCCACGCGGCGCTCGATCGGTTCGATCTCGGTGAGGTCCACGTTCAGCGCGGCGATCTCCCTCGGTTCGGGAAACGGGACGTGCAGCACCCGCTGTAACGCGCGGGTCAGCAGTGCCGGGTCCTTCTGGAAGATCCGGTGCAGTGCCTCATGCGACGAGCCGACCATCAGCTCTCCTTCCTGTCCGACGTGATCAACGAGCTAGGCCGCCGCAAGTTCGCACCACACGTACTTCCCCCGATTCCCGAACCGTGCCGACGGCTGCCAGCCCCAGTAGTCCGCGCACGCCCGGATCAATGCCAGGCCCCGGCCCGCCTCCGCCAGCTCGGCGAGCTGGTCCAGCGGTTGCGGTGGTTCGGGTGGGCCGGGGTCCGTGTCCCAGGCGCCGATCCACACCACCCCCTCCGCCGTCCGGCGGACCCTGAGTGCGGCCGGCCCCTTCGTGTGGCGTACGGCGTTCGAGACCAGCTCCGTGGCGAGGAGTTCGGCCGTGTCGACCAGCCCGATCAACCCGTGCATCGTCAGGATCAGGCGCAGGGTGCGGCGGCAGATCGTCACAGCTCTGAGGTCGTTGGGGATGTAGAGGGAGTAGTCCCAGGTTTCGGGCATGCGTCAACTCCAGGCGTGGTGGCGGGGTTTTCGGGCGCGGTGGCATTGCCGCGGGCGTCATGGCAGGACGCCACGCGGTGCACTTCCGCTGCGTGTGCGTTGCGTCACCGACGGTAGAGCCACAATTTGGGACCGTGCAAGTCGCTGCCGTAATCTGCCCCTCGAACGAGGCTTTGTTGCAGAGAAGTTGGCGGCAAGGAGGAAGACATGGCGCGCAGGAAACAGCCCACGGTACGCCAGACGCGTCTGGGTTCTGAGCTGCGGAAACTACGCGAGGCCGCCGGGCTCAAAGGACTCGAAGCCGCCGCCCTGCTCGGGACGGACTCGGCTCAGATCAGTCAGATCGAGTTCGGCACGGCGGGCGTGAGCGAGGAGCGCGTACGACGACTCGCCGCTCAGTACTCCTGTACGGACGCCGAGTTGATCGAGGCGTTGGTGACGATGGCGACCGACCGGACCTCGGGCTGGTGGGAGGAGTACCGGGGCCTGCTGCCAACGTCGTTCCTGGATCTCGCCGAGTTGGAATACCACGCCTCGTATCGCCTTGACGTGGAGTTCCTGCACGTACCAGGCCTCTTCCAGACGGATGACTACGCACGCGCCATCTTTTCGTATCGAGTCCCCGAACTACCCGAGGCTGACCTTGAGTTGCGCGTCCGCCATCGAATGGAACGCAAGGTCATTATCGAGAGCCCTGCCTGTATCCCTTACGAGGCAGTGATCCACGAGGCGGCCCTGCGTATCAGGGCCGGAGATCGGGCCGCCACACGCGCTCAGCTCGACCGCATCCTGGAGTTCTCCGAAGCGCCCCACATCACCGTGCGCGTCATCCCGTTCGACCTGGACGGCTTCGCCGGAGCCACGAACGCCATGATGTACGTAGGTGGTGCCGTACCCAGGTTGGACACGGCGGTGCGAGACGCGCCCCATGGTGCCGGGTTCATCGACTCCGAGGCCCAACTCGGCGCGTTTCGAACGCTCTTCCGTAAAGTGGAGGCTGTGTCACTCGACCCTGAGCGGTCGCGTGACTTCATCCACAAGCTAGCGAAAGAGTTGTGAGGCACACCGTGGCCCCTGACAACTGGCGGAGGTCGTCCTTCTCGGGAAGCGGCGACGGCAACAACTGTGTGGAGATCGCGGCACGCCCCAACCACATAGCCATCCGCGACTCAAAGGCCCCGGCAAGAGCAACCCTCACCTTCCCGCCCGCAGCCTTCACCCCCTTCATCGAAGCCCTGAAAGTCACCCCGCCCACCTGCCCCTAGAGCAGCCCCGCCGCCGCGAGGAACTTCCCCACCTTCGCCACCTCGTCCCCGGACAGCGGCATCTGCGGCTCCGCCGTCACCGCGCAGTCGATGACCCCCCTCAGGTGCAGTGCCGCCTTGAACGCGCCCAGTGCCGAGGAGCTGCCGCCCATCCGGGCCGGGTCCCCGACCCGGACGATCCCGAACAGCGCACACAGCCGCTCCTGCTCGGCCCGCGCGCCCTCCCAGTCGCCGGCCCGGCACAGGCGGTAGAGGCGGACGTAGCCGTGCGGGTCGACGTTGGCGAGCCCGGGCACCGCGCCGTCGGCGCCCATGGCCAAGGCAGCGTCCACGACCACCTCGGAGCCGGTCAGGACGCTGAACCCGGCGTGCGCGCGGGCACCGGTGAGGACTTCCCGGAAGGCGCCCAGGTCCCCGCTGGAGTCCTTCAGACCCGCCAGCACACCGTCGGCGGCGAGACCCAGCACCAGCTCGGCGGGGAGCTTGCTGTGCACGGCTACGGGGATGTCGTACGCGATCACCGGAACCGGGCTCGCGGCCGCGATCCGGCGGTAGTGGTGGACGATCTCGGACGGGTGGGTGCGGGCGTAGAAGGGGGCGGTGACGACGACGGCCCGGGCGCCGGCCGCGGTGACCGCCGAGACGTGGTCGAGGACGCGCGGGGTGGTCATGTCGATGGCCCCGGCGATGACGGGCAACTGCCCGCCGACGTGGGCCACGACCGCCTCCACCACCTGGCGGCGCTGCCGGTCCGTCAGGAAGGCCGCCTCCGAGGAGGAGCCCAGCAGGAACAGCCCGTGCACCCCGCCCGCCACCAGGTGGTCGACCAGCGCGAGCAGCGAGGGCACGTCCACCTCGCGCTCCGGTGTGAGGGGCGTGCAGACGGGCGGGACGACACCGGTCAGCGGGACGGGAAGGGTCATTCACGGCTCCTGGCGGGCTAGGTCACGGGTCGACTGGTCCTCCTCCACAGGATGGTGGCAGCGGTAGCGGTGTCCGGGCCGTGACGCGGCCGAGAAGTCCGGCATCGCGCCCGCGCAGATCTCGTCCGCCTTCCAGCAGCGGGTGCGGAAGGGGCAGCCGCTCGGCGGGCGGGTCGCCGAGGGCACCGGGCCGGTCAGCGGGATCGGGTCGATGGGGTCCAGCAGGCCGGGCGTCGCGGAGAACAGGGCCCGGGTGTACGGGTGCCGGGCCTGGTCGGTGACCCGGTCGGCCGGGGTCTCCTCGACGATCCGGCCGAGGTACATGGTGATCACCCGGTCGCTCATCCGCCGTACCGTCTGGATGTCGTGCGAGACGAACACCAGGGCGAGGCCAAGGCGTTCCTTCAGGTCCAGGAGGAGGTTGAGGATCTGGGCGCGGACCGACACGTCCAGTGCGCTGGTCGGCTCGTCGGCGACCACCAGGCCCGGGTCGAGCGCGAGGGCGCGGGCGATGGCGACGCGCTGCCGCTGCCCGCCGGAGAGCTGCCCGGGCAGCGCGTGGGCGAGGGCCCGGGGCAGGCCGACGAGGGTCATCAACTCGCTGATCCGGTCGTCCCGTTCGGTCTTGGTTCCGCGCCCGTGGACGTCCAGCGGGTCGCGCAGGATCCGCCGCACCGTCAGCCGGCGGTTCAGGGCCGTCGACGGGTCCTGGAAGATCATGCCGGTGCCCGCGCCGACCGCGGCCCGGCGTTCGGCGGGCGACATCGACCACAGGTCGCGGCCCTGGAACGACACCGTCCCCGAGGTCGGCCGCTGGATGCCCACCAGCACCTTCGCCAGCGTCGACTTCCCGCACCCCGACTCGCCGACCACGCCCACCGTCTCACCGGGCGCGACGGCGAGATCGGCGCCGGTGAGGGCGTGGACGCGGTCGCGGGTGAAAACGCCCCCGCTGCGGGCCTTGTGGACGACATGGACGTCCCGTACCTCCACGACAGCGGTCACTGCAGGGCCTCGCTCTCCGCCGACGTGGGCTCCACCGCCGGGTGGTGGCAGGCGGCCGTGTGCGTGGGGGTGCCCGCCAGGACGGGCGCGGTCGTGTGGCAGACCTCGGTGGCCAGCGGGCAGCGGTCGGCGAAGCGGCAGCCCGCCGGGAAGTCCGCCGGGGCCGGTACGACCCCCTTGATCTGTGTCATCCGCTGCTCCGCGTACTCCAGCGAGAGCACGCTGCCGAGCAGCCCGCGCGTGTAGTGGTGGGCCGGTGCCTCCACCAGGTCGGCGGTCACTCCCGTCTCCACGATCTGCCCGCCGTACATCACCACCACCCGGTCGGTGACGTCGGCGACCAGTGCCAGGTCGTGCGAGACCAGGATCAGCGCGAAGCCCAGCTCCTCGCGCAGCCGCAGCAGCAGCTCCATGACCTGGGCCTGAACCGTCACGTCCAGCGCGGTGGTCGGCTCGTCGGCGACGATCAGCCCGGGGTCGCGGGAGAGGGCCATGGCGATCAGGACGCGCTGGCGCTGGCCGCCGGAGAGTTCGTGCGGGTAGCTGCGCAGGGTGCGGTCGGGGTCGAGGCCGACCATCGAGAGCAGCTCGGGTGGGGTTCGGCGGCCTCCGCGCCGGGCGAGCTGCTTCAGCTGGGCCCGGATGGTCATCGCGGGGTTCAGCGAGGACAGGGCGTCCTGGTAGACCATCGCCATCTCGTGGCCGAGCAGCCGCCGCCGTACCCGCATCGGCTCGGCGAGCAGGTCCCGTTGCCGGAAGCGTACCTGGCCGCGGACCCGGGCGGCCTTCGGCTGCAGCCCCATGATCGTGAGCGCGGTCAGCGACTTGCCGCAGCCCGACTCGCCCACCAGGCCCAGCACCTCCCCGGGGTGCACCTCGAAGCTGACCCCGTCCACGATGTCCACACCCCGGTGCCGGTCCGGGAATCCGATGGCGAGGTTCTCAACCGCGAGTACCGGCGGGCCGCCGGGTGCGGGGCGGGGGCGGGCCCGGGAGCGCAGGCGCCGGGCCGCCTCGGTCAGGCCGGGCAGCGCGAGCACCTCGCCGGTGCCGGGTTCCGGTGTCTCCAGGCGGTCCTCGGGCGCCTCCACCTCCCGGGCGGCCGGCGCCGCCCAGGCGTCCGAGACGACCTCGGAGAGGATGTTCAGGGACAGCACGGTGAGCAGGATCAGCAGCCCGGGGAAGACGGTCGCCCACCAGCCGCCGGTCAGCACCATGTTCTTGCCGTCGGCGATGACACTGCCCCAGGACGGGTCGGGTGGGCGCACGCCCGCGCCGATGAAGGACAGCGAGGCCTCGAAGACGATGGCCTCGGCGACCTGGACCGTGCAGAACACCAGCACCGGCGCGGCACAGTTGACGGCCACGTGCCGCAGCACGATGTGCGGGGTGCGGGCGCCGATGACGCGTTCCGCGGTGACGTAGTCCTCGCCGTACTGGTCGAGCACGTTGGCCCGCACCACCCGTGCGACGGGCGGGGTGAACAGGAAGGCGATCGCGCCGATCAGCACTCCGATCCCGCCGCCGAAGACGGCGACCAGCACGGCCGCGAGCGCGATGCCCGGGAATGCCATCACCACGTCCAGGCAGCGCATCAGCGTCTCGTCCACGGCCTTGCGCGAGGTGGCCGCGAGCGCCCCGAGCAGCGCGCCGACGGCCAGTGCCAGTGCGGTCGCGCCGAGTCCGATCGCGAGCGACCAGCGGGCTCCGTACATCAGCCGGCTGAGGATGTCCCGGCCGAGGCTGTCCTGGCCCATCCAGTGCGCGGCCGAGGGGTGCCCGGTGCCGTCGACCGGGTCCTGCTGGTCCAGCGGGTCGTGCGGGGCGAGCACCGGGGCGAGCACGGCGACCAGGACGACCACGGCGAGGAAGCAGACGGCGACCTTCGACACGGGCGGGAGCCGGCGCCATCCCCGGAGTCGGACGCCGGGCCGGGAGAGCCGCTCGGTGAGGCTCGCGCGCGTGACCATCAGGCCGCCCTCAGACGCGGGTTGACGAGCAGGTAGAGGATGTCGATGACGAGGTTGACGACGACGAACCCGGTGGCCGTGGTCAGCACGACCCCCTGGACCACGGCCGGGTCGCCGTTCTGCACGGCGTCGATCATCAGCTTGCCCATGCCGGGCAGCGAGAAGATCGTCTCGATGACGACGGCGCCGCCGAGCAGGTAGCCGACGCGCAGACCGAGCACGGTGAGCGGGTTGACCAGCGCGTTGCGCAGCACGTTCCGGCCGACGGCCACCCGGGGCGGCAGCCCGCTCCCGATCGCCGTACGGACGTAGTCCTTGTCCAGCTCCTCCACCACCGAGGTTCGCACGATCCGGGTCAGCTGGGCGGCCACCGGCAGGGACAGGGCGAAGGCGGGCAGGGCCATGGTCTTCAGCCAGCCGGTGACGGAGTCGGCCGGGTTGATGTAGCCGCCGGTCGGGAACCAGCCCCGGTCCACGGCCAGGTACTGGATCATCAGCAGCGCCAGCCAGAAGCCGGGCGCCGCGACTCCGACGAGGGAGACGATCCGGATGACCTGGTCCGGCAGCCGGTCCCGGTGGACGGCCGCCGTGACCCCGCCGGCCAGCGCCAGCACCACGGCGATGCCCAGGCCGAGGAAGGTCAGCTGGAGGGTGAGCGGCAGCGCGGTGGTGACCTGGTCGACGACCGGAGCCCGGGTCAGGGCGCTGGTGCCGAGGTCGCCGTGCAGCAGGTCGCCGACGAAGTGGACGTAGCGCACCGGCAGCGGATCCAGCAGGCCGTTGCGCTCCCGGAAGTCGTGCAGCTGGCGCGGGGTGGGGTTCGCGCCCTGGAAGAACGCGGACGCCGGGTCGACGTCCGAGAACCGCATCACCAGGAACACGAACAGCACGATCCCGAGCAGCAGCGGCACGAGCAGGGCGACGCGGCGGAGCAGGATCCGTACGACGGCCGCCATCCCGTCAGACCCACTGGGCTTGCAGAAGGCTGATGCCCGGGTAGGGCTGCGGCCTTATCCCGCTGAGCTTGCGCGGGTCCCAGGCGGTCATCAGCTCGTTGTGGACGACCGGGTACAGCACGGCCTGCTCGGCGACGACGTCGATGTAGTCCTGGACCATCGCCTTCTTCTTCGCCGGGTCCGGCTCCCGGGTCGCCCGGTCCATGTCCCGGAACAGCTGCTCGGCGACGGGGTTGCCGGCCCACCGGGTGTACTGCATCCACAGGTTCTCGGGGCCGTAGTTGTAGTGCATGATCAGGTCGGCGTCGAGCCCGAACTGGTTGGGGTTGGAGGCCGCGGCCACCACCTGGTAGTCCTGCTTCTGGTCCATCTTGGTGAACACCGCCGTGGTCTCCTGGGGCGCCAGGGTCGTCTCCACGCCGATCGCGTCCCAGGAGGACTTGATGGTCGGCAGGCAGTCCACGATCCAGCTGACGTTCACCGCGAGGATCTCGACCTTCAGGTGCGCGACGCCAGCCGCTTTCAGCAGGGCCCTCGCCTTCCGCGGGTCGTGGTCGTAGACCGTCCTGGCCCGCCGGTAGCTGGGATTGCCCTCGTCGAGGAACGAGGACGACGGCTTGCCGTGCCCCTTCAGGGCCACCCGCACCATCTTCTCGGTGTCGATCGCATAGTGCAGCGCCTGCCGCACCCGTACGTCGTCGAAGGGCTTGTGCCGGGTGTTGAACATCAGGAACAGGTTGTTCATCCCGGCGCCGCCCGCGACCTTCCGCCCGCTCTGCTCCAGCCGCGGGATGTTGGCGTAAGGGATGTTGTCGGCGATCTGCGCGCCGGCGCCGGTCCCGGAGATCTTCGCCACGCGTGGGGCCGCGTCCACGATCGTCAGCCAGTTCATCCGCTTGAAGGCGGGCTTGCGCGGGCCGTTGTAGGCGGCGAACGCCTCGAAGGTGGTGTTCGACTTCGGATGGTGCGCGGTCTGCCGGTACGGCCCCGAGCCCACCGCGAGCCCCTTGATCGCGTCGTCCCAGGCGCCGGGCCGGGAGAACACGTGCTTCGGCATGACCTTGGCCAGGGTGAGCCGGGCGAGCCCGTCCGGGAAGGGGAACCTCAGCACCAGCTCGACGGTCCGTGGGCCGGCCTTCCGAACGGCCTTCAGCCAGCTCACGAAGAAGCCCTTGGCGAGGGTCTGGGTGTGCGGGTCGAGGATCCGGTCGAAGACGAAGACGACGTCGTCGGCCGTGACGGGTTTCCCGTCGTGGAAGGTCGCACCGGAGCGCAGGGTGAACCGCCAGGTCGTGGCGTTCGGGTCCTTCGGCACCTCGGTGGCGAGCGCCGGGTACGGCACCCGGGAGATCGGGTCGGTGTCGAGCAGGCCCTCGTAGATGTGGTTGTTGGCGGCCATGGCGAACGCGGACGCGGTCTGCGTCGGATCCCAGCTGCCGTCGTTGCCGTACCCGATCACCGCGGTCAGCGTGCGGTCCTTTCCGCTGCCCCCGCCGCCGGTGTCGTTCGTGGACTGCGGACCGGCGGAGCAGCCCGCCAGCGCCGGCGGAAGGGCGGCGGCCGCGCCCAGCGCCCCCGCGGCCGTCAGGAACGACCGGCGGCGCGGCGCCGGCACGTCGGGGGTCACGTCGTCGCGCACGGTTCCTCCAGCGAGGTCGGGGGAAGGGGAGGGGAGGTACGACGTTCTACGTCCGGTTCGGTCAGCGCGACCATAAGAGGGCCCGTGGGGGCGGTCAAGAGAGCGCACACGAATGGCCCAGCCGTCAGAGGTGGGGCCAATGGCGGGACGAAAGGGCCCTGCCCGCAGGGCAGTTGACCGGACGGAGGGTCGGCACCCGTCCAGTGGTGCGCTGCCCGCGCAAGACAGACTCCGGCCGAGTGTAGGCACGCTGGGCCACCAGTGGCATGCGAAGAGTGAAATTGCCGGTGGCAGGGGAGCCACCGGAGGTGGACGCGATGAAACTCCCGGTCGGCTCCTGTGCCGTCGACACCCGTACCGGACGCCTCGGCATCGTCATGGGGCACGAAGGGCCGTATGTGCAGTTGCGGCCGTTCGGCGGCGGACGGGAGTGGGACGTGAGGCCGGAGGCCGTCCGCCGGGCCACCACGGCAGAGCGGCTGAGTGCGGCGACGGCCCACGCCAACGCACGCAGCAGGGGCGAAGTGCCTTGAAGAGCCGCCCACGGCCCTGGGAGGCGGTGCGGGCGGGCAGAATGGAGCCATGAGTCTGTTCCGCGACGACGGCATCGTGCTGCGCACCCAGAAGCTGGGGGAGGCGGACCGGATCATCACCCTGCTCACGCGTGGTCACGGCCGGGTGCGGGCCGTGGCACGGGGTGTGCGGCGCACCAAGTCGAAGTTCGGGGCCCGGCTGGAACCGTTCTCCCACGTCGACGTGCAGTTCTTCGCGCGCGGCAGTGAGCTGGTCGGCCGCGGGCTGCCGCTGTGCACACAGAGCGAGACCATCGCCCCCTACGGCGGCGGAATCGTGACCGACTACGCCCGGTACACGGCCGGCACCGCCATGCTGGAGACCGCCGAGCGGTTCACGGACCACGAGGGTGAGCCCGCCGTACAGCAGTACCTGCTGCTCGTCGGCGCCCTGCGGACCCTCGCCCGGGGCGAGCACGCCCCCCACCTCGTCCTGGACGCCTTCCTGCTGCGGTCCCTGGCCGTCAACGGCTACGCACCCAGCTTCGGCGACTGCGCGAGGTGCGGCATGCCCGGGCCGAACCGGTTCTTCTCGGTCGCCTCCGGCGGCTCCGTCTGCGTCGACTGCCGGGTGCCGGGCAGCGTCGTACCCTCCCCGCAGACCCTGGTACTGCTCGGTGCGCTGCTTACGGGAGACTGGGAGACGGCGGACGCGTGCGAGGCGCGGTACGTCCGGGAGGGCAGCGGGCTGGTGTCCGCCTACCTGCACTGGCACCTGGAGCGCGGGCTGCGCTCGCTCAGGTACGTCGAGAAGTGACACCGGAGAAGAGCCGGAGAAAAGGGAGATGAGAAGCACATGGTCGTACGCGGGATCCTGGGGCGTCAGCGCCGCGAGTACAAGTCGCCGGAGCCGCACCCGTCCGGCGCCCGCGCGCCGAAGCTGCCGGGTGAGCTGGTCCCGAACCATGTGGCGATCGTCATGGACGGCAACGGCCGCTGGGCCAAGGAACGCGGGCTGCCCCGCACCGAGGGCCACAAGGTCGGCGCCGAGCGCGTGCTCGACGTCCTGCAGGGCTCCCTCGAGATCGGCGTCCGCAACATCTCCCTGTACGCCTTCTCCACCGAGAACTGGAAGCGCTCGCCCGACGAGGTCCGCTTCCTGATGAACTTCAACCGCGACTTCATCCGCAGGACCCGTGACCAGCTCGACGAACTCGGCATCCGGGTGCGCTGGGTGGGCCGTATGCCCAGGCTGTGGAAGTCGGTCGCCAAGGAACTCCAGGTCGCCCAGGAGCAGACCAAGGGCAACGACCTGCTCACCCTGTACTTCTGCATGAACTACGGCGGCCGCGCCGAACTCGCCGATGCCGCCAAGGCACTGGCCGAGGACGTGAAGGCGGGCCGCCTCGACCCCTCCAAGGTCAACGAGAAGACCATCCAGAAGTACCTGTACTACCCGGACATGCCGGACGTCGACCTGTTCCTGCGCCCCAGCGGTGAGCAGCGCACCTCCAACTACCTCCTGTGGCAGAGCGCGTACGCCGAGATGGTCTTCCAGGACGTGCTGTGGCCCGACTTCGACCGGCGTGACCTGTGGCGGGCCTGCGTGGAGTTCGCCTCCCGCGACCGGCGCTTCGGCGGGGCCGTACCGAACGAGGACCTCCTCGCCATGGAGGCCGCCATGAAGGGCGAGTCCACCTCGTAGGCACCGGGGGTTCATGGTGATCGTCGACGATCCGTCTCCATGAGACGCGTCACCCCCGCCCTCGCCCTGTGCGCGCTGCTGGTCACCGCCCTGCCCGCACGAGCCGCCGACCAGCGGCCGGCGCACCGCGACAGCTACGGCACCAAGGCCCCCTACGAAGTCCGGCAGAGTCCGAGCACCTACCAGCGGCCCCCGGCCGGCTTCGTCCCCGTCTTCACCGAGAACGTCTCGCGGCACGGCTCCCGCGCCGCCACGGACAGCGGCGACGGCGACCTGATCCTCGCCCTGTGGGACAAGGCCGAGGCAGAGGGCCGACTCACGCGCCGGGGCGAGGAGTTCGGGCCGGCGGTCCGCGCGCTGCAGGCGGCCATGGCGGAGGCCGGGTACGGCAACCTCAGCGGCCGCGGCAGGCAGGAGCTGCGGGACACCGCCGTGCGCCTGGAGCGGCGGCTGCCGTCCCTGTTCGGGAGGATCGCCGCGGACGGCGAGAAGATCGACGTGGTCAGCTCCGGCCAGGGGCGGGCCGTGGACAGCGGCAACGTGTTCGCGGGCGCTCTCGCCGACGCCGACCCCGCGCTGAAGCCGCTGATCGGGCCGACCCGCACCGACAAGGACCTGCTCTACTTCCACAAGACGGCGGGCGGCGCGGCCTACCGGGACTACCTCGCGAACGACCAGCGCCTCAAGGACACCCTGCAGGCCATCACCGACCAGCCCAGGACGCGGCGGACCGCCCGCAGCGTCCTGCGGAGGATCTTCACGGACAGCTTCGTCGAGCAGATCGCCGACCAGGTCCCCGCCGCCCGGGCCGTCTACGACCTGCACGCCATCGCCCCCGCCATGAGCGAGGAGAGCCCGGGGGGCGACGGCTGGGGCATGGAGCGGTACATCTCCCGCTCCGACGCCGCCTGGTTCGGGTACCTGAGCGACGCCGAGGACTTCTACGAGAAGGGCCCCGGCTTCGCCGACAGCGACATCACCTACAAGATGGCCGGTGTCCTGCTGGACGACTTCTTCACGCAGGCCGAGGCCAAACGGGCCGGCACCGGCGACCTCGGCGCCGAGCTGCGCTTCACCCACGCCGAGGAGATCATCCCGCTGGCCGCCCTGATGGGCCTGCCCGGCAGCACGCGACCGGCGACGCCGGGGGAGCCGTACACCTATGCCGGCAACCCCTGGCGGGGCGCGTCCGTCTCCCCGCTGGGCGCGAACATCCAGTGGGACCTGTTCCGCAAGGGGGACCGCTACCTGGTGCGGATGCTCTACAACGAGAAGGAGACGCCCTTCAGGGCCGGCTGCCGTCCCGTCGCCGGGGGCAGCGCCTTCTACGACCTGAGCGAGCTGGAGCGGTGCTTCGGGCGCGGCTGATCAGCGCGTCGCGGCGCACTCCGCGCACGTACCGAAGATCTCCACCGTGTGCGCCACATTGACGTAGCCGTGCTCCGCCGCGATCGCCTCCGCCCACTTCTCCACCGCGGGCCCCTCGACCTCGACCGCCTTGCCGCAGGAGCGGCAGACGAGGTGGTGGTGGTGCTCGCCGGTGGAGCAGCGGCGGTAGACGGACTCGCCTTCGGAGGTGCGCAGGACGTCGACCTCGCCGGCGTCGGCGAGGGACTGCAGAGTGCGGTAGACCGTGGTGAGGCCGACCGAGTCGCCCTTGTGCTTGAGCATGTCGTGCAGCTCCTGCGCGCTGCGGAACTCGTCGACCTCGTCGAGGGCCGCCGCCACAGCGGCACGCTGCCGGGTGGAGCGGCCCTTCACGGGCGGTCCAGCGGTCGTCACCGGTTGCCTCCTCACGTCTGCGTCTGCCCGGGCCATTGTGCCAGCCCGGGCTGTCGGCGGTCAGACGCCGACCTCGTCCCCCGCCCCCCGCGTGGCCGGAATCGAGCACTCCACGGGGTCGCCCGCGGGCCGTGCCGCGGCGGCCGCGCGGGCGCGTCGGCGGGCCAGGGGAGTGGCCAGGGCGCTGAGGAGGCCAAACGCCGCGATGGTCAGCAGGACGATCGTCGCGCCCGGCGGCACGTCCTGGTAGAACGAGGTGATCGTGCCGCCGATCGACACGGCGACACCGAGGGCGACGGCGACGGCGAAGGTCGCGGCGAAGCTGCGGGTGAGCTGCTGTGCGGCGGCCACCGGTACGACCATGAGCGCGGAGACCAGGATCAGGCCGACCACCCGCATGGCGACGGTGACCGTGACGGCCGCGGTGACCGCGGTGAGCAGGTTCAGGGCGCGCACGGGCAGCCCGGTGACCCGCGCGAACTCCTCGTCCTGGCTGACCGCGAACAGCTGGCGGCGCAGACCAAGGGTGACCACGACCACGAACGCCGCCAGCACCGTGATCGCGGTCACGTCCGACGGGGACACCGTCGACAACGAGCCGAACAGGTACGAGGTCAGGTTGGCGTTGGAGCCGCCCGGCGCGAGGTTGACGAACATCACGCCGCCGGCCATACCGCCGTAGAAGAGCATGGCGAGGGCGATGTCGCCGCGCGTCCTGCCGTACCAGCGGATCAGTTCCATCAGGACCGAGCCGAGCACGGAGACGGCCGTGGCCATCCACACCGGCGAGGCGTGCAGCAGGAAGCCGAGGCCGACGCCGGTCATCGCCACGTGCCCGATGCCGTCGCCCATCAGGGGCTGGCGGCGCTGGACGAGGTAGATGCCGATCGCGGGCGCGGTGATCCCGACCAGGACGGCCGCGATGAGCGCCCGCTGCATGAAGGCGTAGTTCAGGAAGTCCATCAGCTCAGCAGTCCCGTGCGGATCGGTTCGGCGCCCGCGGGTGCGTGCGGGTGTACGTGGTCGTGGCCGGGCAGGGCGTGTTGACCGACGGCCCGCGGGGGCGGCCCGTCGTGCAGGACGCAGCCGTCGCGCAGGACGACCGCCCGGTCGATCAGGGGCTCCAGCGGGCCCAGTTCGTGCAGCACGAGCAGGACCGTGGTGCCGTGGGAGACCTGCTCCCGCAGGGTCGCGGCCAGCACCTCCTGGCTGGCCAGGTCGACGCCGGCCATCGGCTCGTCCATGATCAGCAGCTCGGGCTCGGCGACCAGGGCGCGGGCGATCAGCACCCGCTGGTGCTGGCCGCCGGAGAGCGCGGTCACCGAGTCCTTGGCGCGGTCCGCCATGCCGACCAGCTCCAGGGCCCGGTGCACGGCCTCCCGGTCGGCCCTGCGGAAGATGCCGAAGCGGGTGCGGGCCAGGCGGCCCGAGGAGACGATCTCGGTCACCGTGGCGGGGACCCCGCCCGCGGCGCTGGTGCGCTGGGGCACGTATCCCACGCGCGCCCAGTGCCGGAAGCTACGGCGCGGGGTGCCGAACAGTTCGATCGTGCCGGCGCTGACCGGCACCTGGCCGATGAGGCTGCGTACGGCCGTCGACTTGCCGGAGCCGTTCGCGCCGAGCAGCGCGACCACCTCACCGCTGCGCACGGTGAGGTCGATGCCGCGCAGCACCGGGCGGGAACCGAGTTCCGCGCTCACCCCGCGCATCGCTATGACGGACTCGCCCATGGTGTCGTCCTCCGTGCCGGTCACTTGGTGCCCAGGGACTGCTGGAGCGCCTTCAGGTTGGCTTCCTGGACGGCGAAGTAGTCCTTGCCACGGGACTTCGCCGTGATGCCTTCGATCGGGTCGAGGACGTCCGTCTTCAGGCCCGCGTCGCCCGCGACGGTCCTCGCGGTCTTGTCGCTGACCAGGGTCTCGTAGAAGACGGTGGTCGCACCGTCGGCCTTGGCCAGCTCCTCCAGGTCCTTCACGCGCGCGGCGCTGGGCTCCGACTCGGGGTCGAGGCCGTTGATGGCCTCCTCGGTCAGGCCGTAGCGCTCGGCGAGGTAGCCGAAGGCGGCGTGCGTGGTGATGAAGACCTTGGTCTTCGGGTGCGCGAGGTTCTGCTCGAACCGGAAGTTCAGGGCATCCAGCTTCCCGACCAGTTTCGCGGTGTTCTTCCGGTAGTCCGCCGCGTGCGCGGGGTCGGCCTTGGCGAAGGCGTCGCCGACGCCCTCGGCGACCTGGGCGTAGCGCACGGGGTCGAGCCAGATGTGCGGGTCCTTGCCGCCTGACTCCTCGCCCGGGTGCGTGTCGTGCGCGGCCGAGTGGCTGCCGACCTCGTTGCCGTGCTCCTCCAGCGTCGTCAGGGATGCCGCGTCGATCTTCGTCTTCACCGGGGACTGGGCCACCGCGTCGTCGACGGAGGGCTGGAGGTTCTTGAGGTAGAGCACCGCGTCGGTTTCCTGCAGATCCGCGATCTGCCGGGTGCTGAGCTCCAGGTCGTGCGGTTCCTGGCCGGGAGAAGTGAGACTGGTGACGTGGACGTGGTCCGCGCCGATCTGCTCGGCGAGGAAGGTCATCGGATAGAACGAGGCGACGACGTCGAACTTGCTGGTGTTGGCCGCCGCGGCGGAGTCACCGGAGCAGGCGGTGAGGGAGCCGAGCCCGAGGGCGGCGACCGCGGTCGCCGCGGCCGCGGGTATGAGGCGTCGTCGTACGTTCATGATAGTCATTTTCAACTAACATGGAAACCGTTGTCAACAGAGGCTTGTGGGGGCCGTGGCCAGGGGCCGATTTGGTCGTGGGGGAGTCTGCGCCGGTAACCTGAATCATTCGCTGGAAGCATCTCGCTTCAACGCCCGTCGTCGTAATGAAGAGAGCACCGTGGCCGCCGACAAGATCGACACCATCGTCAGCCTGAGCAAGCGCCGTGGCTTCGTTTTCCCGTGCAGTGAGATCTACGGCGGTCAGCGTGCCGCCTGGGACTACGGACCGCTGGGTGTCGAGCTCAAGGAGAACATCAAGCGCCAGTGGTGGCGCTACATGGTGACGTCGCGCGAGGACGTCGTCGGTATCGACTCGTCCGTCATCCTGGCCCCCGAGGTCTGGGTCGCCTCCGGTCACGTCG
Source organism: Streptomyces sp. NPDC007905 (assembly GCF_042959345.1). NCBI lineage: Bacteria > Bacillati > Actinomycetota > Actinomycetes > Kitasatosporales > Streptomycetaceae > Streptomyces > Streptomyces sp. NPDC007905. The sequence continues at coordinate 122,972 of NZ_JBIBKS010000010.1, forward strand.
CCACCTTCACGGACCCGCTGACCGAGTGCACCTCGTGTCACAAGCGGTTCCGCGCCGACCACCTGGAAGAGGCGTACGAGGAGAAGAAGGGCCACGCCCCGGCGAACGGCCTGGCGGACATCAACTGCCCGAACTGCGGCAACAAGGGCCAGTTCACCGAGCCCAAGCAGTTCTCGGGTCTGCTGTCGACGCACCTCGGCCCGACCCAGGACTCCGGCTCCGTCGCCTACCTGCGCCCCGAGACCGCCCAGGGCATCTTCACCAACTTCGCCCAGGTGCAGACCACCTCGCGCCGCAAGCCGCCGTTCGGCATCGCCCAGATGGGCAAGTCGTTCCGCAACGAGATCACGCCGGGCAACTTCATCTTCCGCACCCGCGAGTTCGAGCAGATGGAGATGGAGTTCTTCGTCAAGCCGGGCGAGGACGAGAAGTGGCAGGAGTACTGGATGGAGCAGCGCTGGAACTGGTACACCGGCCTGGGTCTGCGGACTGAGAACATGCGCTGGTACGAGCACCCGAAGGAGAAGCTCTCCCACTACTCCAAGCGCACCGCCGACATCGAGTACCGCTTCCAGTTCGGCGGTTCGGAGTGGGGCGAGCTGGAGGGTGTCGCCAACCGGACCGACTACGACCTCGGCGCCCACTCCAAGGCCTCCGGCCAGGACCTCTCCTACTTCGACCAGGAGGCCGGCGAGCGCTGGACGCCGTACGTCATCGAGCCCGCGGCGGGTGTCGGCCGCACCATGCTGGCCTTCCTGCTCGACGCCTACGTCGAGGACGAGGCGCCGAACGCCAAGGGCAAGATGGAGAAGCGGACCGTGCTGCGCCTCGACCACCGTCTGGCCCCGGTGAAGGTCGCGGTGCTGCCGCTGTCCCGCAACCCCGAGCTGTCCCCGAAGGCCAAGGGTCTCGCCCAGGCGCTGCGTCAGCACTGGAACATCGAGTTCGACGACGCCGGTGCCATCGGGCGTCGCTACCGCCGCCAGGACGAGATCGGTACGCCGTACTGCGTGACCGTCGACTTCGACACGCTCGAGGACAACGCGGTGACCGTGCGTGAGCGGGACTCCATGAAGCAGGAGCGCGTGTCGCTCGACCAGATCGAGGGGTACCTTGCCAGCCGCCTGATCGGCGCCTGACCCACGGCTCGTCCCGGTGCCGGGCTCCTGCTCCCAGGGGCCCGGCACCGGTGTGTTTCGGGCACCGCTGCGTTTCAGAGGTCCAGGTCCACGTAGAGCGCCGCGTGGTCGGATGCCGCGTTGCCCTTCGACGTCACGGTGTCGAAGGACTTGATGCCCTTCGCGAAGAGTCCGCGGGTCTCCAGGCCGACGTGCTGCACCTCGGGCCACAACGACGGCGGGAGCAGCACGTAGTCGATCTTGCCCTGCTCGCTGCGGCAGTCCCCGTGGGTGCCGGGCTCCCCGTGGTAGGCGTGGTGACTCATCACGTCACGCAGTCCCGTTTCCGCCAGCTCCACGGCCGCCGCGCTGTTCGGGTCGTCGTTGAGGTCTCCGGCGACCACGACGTGCGGGGTGCGCTCCGAGGCGGTGCGGTAGATCTCCGCGACCCGCCTCGCCTGGGCCAGCCGCAGGTCCGGGTCGTCATGGAACTTGCTCTTGAGGTGGTTGCCGAGGATCACGAGGGGTGACCCGTCGAGCTGGATCTCGAACTCGGGGCAGTCACGGCTGAAGAGGCGCGTGTCGGGGCGTTCCGGGTCGGTGTCGAAGATGTGGGTCCTGACGGAGGTGATCGGGTGACGGCTGAGGATCCCGATGTCGATGCCCCGGCTGTCGTTGCCGTCGATCAGCATGTTGTAGGGGTACGGCCGTCTGCCGAGTGCCCCGGCCAGGACCTGGGTGTTGAAGCGCTCCAGGGTGAGCCGGTCCTCGACCTCCACGGTGAGCAGGATGTCGGCGTCGACCTCCGAGACCACCCGGCCGGTGTTCCGCACCACGTCCATCTCGAGGTCTTCCTGACCCAGTTCGGCCCAACCGGCCCACGCGGTACGCCCCTTGGCGGTGACCTCGACCTTGGTGTCCTTCCCGGGGCCGGACGTCTTGAACAGTCCGGAGTCCTTGCCCGGACGGGACTGGTTGACGTAGATCGGCGGCGGGTTCTGCGGGTCGATGTCGTAGGCCCGGTGCTTTTCGATGAGCCGGGCGATCTCCTTCTTGTCGTCCTCCTGATACACCGGCAGGTCGAGGAGAGTGACCAACTTGGCGAAGTCGTCGAGGACTTCCTCGCGCTTCGCCGCGTCCGAGAGGCGGAAGGCCGTGGGCCGGCGGAAGACGTTCTCCATGTTGAAGGTGGCGATGCGGATGCTCATGGGGGCCTCCTCGGGCGGCGCGAGTGCACCGCACGGCCGACGGCAGGCGCCGCCTGAGGACTGCTCGCCGACACTCTCATTCTCCGAGCGTCGCCGAACCATGTCCAACGGAGCGGGACGCGCCTGGACATTGGTCCCCGACGAAGGTCCCGGATTGGCCCTGTCGGGAGAGCGCCCGGGTCGCCAGGGTGACCTCATGAGTCTCGCGTTCCTTGTGACCACCCTGGTGGTCGTCGTCACCCCCGGTACCGGCGTCGTCCACACCCTCGCCGCCACCCTCTCCCACGGCCGCCGTGCGGGTACCGTCGCCGCCTTCGCCTGCACGCTCGGGATCGTCCCGCACGTCCTCGCCACCGTCACCGGCCTCGCCGCTCTGCTGAACGCGAGCGCAGCCGCCTTCCAGGCTGTCAAGTACGCCGGTGTCGCCTACCTGTTGTACATGGCGTGGGCAACGCTGCGGGGCAAGGAGGGGATCACGGTCGAGCAGGACGGCGCACCCGCCACGGCACCGCAGGCGATCGTCAGAGGTGTGCTGATCAATCTGCTCAACCCCAAGCTGACGATCTTCTTCTTCGCCTTCCTGCCCCAGTTCGTGAGCCCCGACGGGCCGCACGCCCTGCTGCGCATGCTCGGCTTGAGCGGCGTCTTCATGCTGCTGACCTTCGTCGTGTTCGCCCTGTACGGCGTCCTGGCCGCCTCCGTGCGCGACCATGTCATCTCGCGGCCGAAGGTGATGGCCTGGCTGCGGCGGAGCTTCGCGGGCTCCTTCCTCGCGCTCGGCGCCAAGCTCGCCTGCACGGCCCGGTGACGGCGGCTCGGCCCCTGACCCTGCGTCAGGGGCCGGAGCGGCACGCTCAGCGCCCCTGGAGTGCCTTCACGTTGTCACCGAAGGTCCAGCTCTTCGAGCCGTCCCAGTTGATCGACCAGGTCATCAGGCCCTTGAGCGCGCTGCCGTAGTGGTTCCAGGCCTGGGACGCCAGGGGCGGCGACATGTAGCCGCCGCCCGCGCCCGACTGCGCGGGCAGGCCGGGCACCTGCTTGTCGTACGGCACCTTGACGGTCGTACCCTGCACGACCAGACCCTTGTCGAGGCAGTCGGTCTGGGCGGTGAAGCCCTGGACGGTGGCCGCCGAGTAGGAGTCGCCGGAGCAGCCGTACATGCTGCCGTTGTAGTACTGCATGTTCAGCCACCACAGCCGGCCGTTGTCCGCGTACTTCTTGATGATCGGCAGGTACGCGCCCCAGATCGAGCCGTAGGTGATGCTGCCGCCGGTGACGTACGCGGTCTCCGGCGCCATCGTCAGGCCGAAGTTGGACGGCATCTGTGCCAGGACGCCGTCGATGATGCGCATCAGGTTGGCCTGGGAGGTGGACAGTTGGGTGATGCTGCCGCTGCCGACCAGGCCGGTCTCGATGTCGATGTCGATGCCGTCGAAGTTGTACTTCTTCAGGATCGGGACGATGGTCGCGACGAACCGGTCGGCGACCGTGCTGGAGGAGAGGTCGATGCCGGCCGCCGCTCCGCCGATGGACAGCAGGATGGTCCGGCCGGATGCCTTGGCCGCGCACATCTCGGCGGGCGTGGCCACCTTCACGCCGCTGTCCATGCCGTCCTCCCACAGGGCCGTTCCGTCCGAGCGGATGACCGGGAAGGCCGCGTTGATCACGTTGTAGCCGTGCGCGGGTATGCGGGAGTCGGTGATCGGGGTCCAGCCGAAGGGCGGGTGGACGCCGTTGGCCGAGCCGTCCCAGTTCTCCCAGTAGCCCTGGAGCACCTTGCCGGACGGGCGGAACTTCCCGGCGCAGGTGTCGGCGGCGGAGGCGGTGGGGGCGGTGGCGATCGCGAGGGGGGCGAGGACGGCCGCGGTGAGCGCGGCGGTGAGCAGTCGCAGGGTGCGACGGAGCATGCGGAGCCTCCCGGTGGGGGTGCGGTGAGGTGTCGTAGGCATGACAGTGCGCTGCCATGACGGTGCATGTGGTCCAGACCTCTCGTCAATAGGTCTGGACCAGGTCGCTTTCAGGAGGAATGGCAAGTGACAGATATTGAAATCTGTCACTTGTCATGGGAAGGTGGAGGGCATGACGATCCGAACCCGCACCCTCGGGACCACCGGCCCCCACGTCTCCGCCCTGGGCCTCGGCTGCATGGGCATGTCCGCGCTGTACGGCGACGCCGACCGCGCGGAGTCCATCGCGACCGTCCACGCCGCCCTGGAGGCGGGCGTGACCCTGCTGGACACCGGCGACTTCTACGCCATGGGCCACAACGAGATGCTGATCGGCGAGGCCCTGCGCGCCGCCCCGGCCGCCCGGCGCGAGCAGGCGCTGGTCAGCGTGAAGTTCGGGGCCCTGCGCGACCCGGACGGCAACTGGAGCGGCTACGACGGCCGGCCCGCAGCCGTGAAGAACTTCGCCGCCTACTCGCTGCAGCGCCTCGGGGTCGACCACATCGACATCTACCGGATAGCCCGGCTCGACCCGGACGTGCCGATCGAGGAGACCGTCGGCGCCATCGCCGAACTGATCGAGAAGGGGCACGTCCGGCACGTCGGCCTCAGCGAGGTCGGCGCCGAGACCGTCCGCCGGGCCGCCGCCACCGCCCCGATCGCCGACCTGCAGATCGAGTACTCGCTCATCTCCCGCGGCATCGAGCAGGAGATCCTGCCGACCACCCGTGAGCTCGGCATCGGCATCACCGCGTACGGCGTGCTGTCCCGCGGCCTGATCTCCGGCCACTTCTCCCGCGACCGGCAGCTGGCCGCGAACGACTTCCGCGCCTCCTCGCCCCGTTTCCAGGGCGAGAACCTCCGGCACAACCTGGACCTGGTCGAGGCGCTGCGCAAGACCGCCGAGCACAAGGGCGTGTCCGTCGCACAGATCGCCATCGCCTGGGTGCTCTCCCGGGGCGAGCACATCGTGCCGCTCGTCGGCGCCCGCACCCGCGAGCGGCTGAACGAGTCGCTGGGCGCTGTGGACGTGACCCTGGACGACGCCGACCTGGCGGCCATCGAGCGGGCCGTCCCGGCGGACGCGGCGGCGGGCGACCGCTACCCGAGCGCGCTGATGGCACACCTCGACAGCGAGCGCTGACCTCGCCCCCGGGTACGGTCTATGTCATGGCAGCGACCACCGAGACCCTGACCACCGAGCGCATCCTCGCAGCGACCGAGGAGGTGCTGCGCCGCCACGGCCCGGCCAAGGCCACCGTGGTCGACGTGGCCCGCGCGCTCGGCGTCAGCCACGGCAGTGTCTACCGGCACTTCCGTACCAAGGCGGCGCTGCGCGAGGCGGTGACCAAGCGGTGGCTGGACCGCACCTCGGAGAAACTCGCCGGCATCGTCGCCGGGGACGGCGCCGCCGAGGACCGGTTGCGGGCCTGGCTGGCGGCCCTGTTCGAGGCCAAGCGGCACAAGGCCGGTGACGACCCCGAGCTGTTCGCCACCTACACGGTGCTGACCGATGAGAACGGCGAGGCGGTCGGCGAGCACATCACCGACCTGACCGCCCAGCTGACCAGGATCATCGAGGCGGGCACGGGGGCAGGTGCCTTCACGGCGCCCGACCCGGCCGCCGCGGCCCGCGCCGTCTTCCAGGCCACCGGCCGCTTCCACGACCCCTGCTACGCCCGGGAGTGGCAGCAGCCCGGCATCCGGACGGAGTTCGAGGCGGTCGTCGAGCTGCTGGTGCGGGGGCTGAAGGCCGACGTCACGCCGTGACCCGCCAGAACTCGCGCATCAGCGGTGTCGGCGTGGGATCCGCCATCCCCACCTGGGTGAGCAGCAACGTGACCGTGCCGGTGGCCGGGACGAGGTGGGCGGTGGTGCCCGTGCCGCCGACCCAGCCGTAGCGGCCGGGCACGTTCCAGGGCTCGGCGGGAGTGACGTCGACCTGGCCGCCGTAGCCCCAGCCCTGGCCCTCCAGGAAGAGGCGGCCGATCTCCCGCTGGGGTGCGCTGAGGTGGTTGCTGGTCATCCGGCTCACCGAGGTGGGCGACAGCAGGCGCCGGCCGTTGTCCGTCTCCCCGGCGGCCAGCAGCATGCGGGCGAAGGCGAGGTAGTCGACGGCCGTCGAGGCGAGACCTCCGCCGCCCGACGGGAAGGCGGGAATCCGGCTCCAGTCGCCGTCGGGGGTGTCCGCGACCTCCAGGGTGCGGTCGGCGCCCCGCCGGTAGTAGGTGGTGAACCGGTCCCGCTTGTCCGCCGGCACCTCGAACGCCGTGTCCTTCATGCCGAGCGGCTCGAAGACCCGCTCGGCGAGGAACTCCGGGAGCGTCCGGCCCGACACCCGCGCGATCAGCACACCCTGCAGGTCGGAGCAGGTGCCGTACAGCCAGGCCTCGCCCGGCTGGTACAGCAGCGGCACCCGGGCCAGGCGCTCCAGCCAGGCGTCCGGGGTCGGGTAGGCCTGCGGGGCGCGGCCGTCCTTCTGCACCTCGAACAGCGCCTGGACCGCGGGCAGGGAGAAGTCCGACGGGAAGCCCCAGCCGGCGCGGGAGACGAGCAGGTCCTCGACCGTGATCGGGCGGGCCGCCGGCACCAGGTCGTCCAGCGGGCCGGCCGGGGTCCGTACGGCCATCGGCCCGGCCAGCTCCGGCAGCCACTCGGCCACCGGATCGTCGAGGCCGATCCGGCCCTCCTCCACCAGCATCAGCACCGCGGCCGCGGTCACGGGCTTGGTGATCGAGGCGATCCGGAAGATCGAGTCCCGGGCCATCGGGGCCGAGCCGCCCGCGTCCGTGTGGCCGACGGTCACCATCTCGGCCTCGTCGCCGCGGGCGACCACGGCCACCGCGCCAGGCACGCTCCCGTCGTCCACGTACCGGCGCAGGATCTCGTGCAGTGCGGTCATGGTCCTCGGCCCTCCGGTCGGCCCTCGTCGTCCGTCGTCGTCCCTCGTCCTGGATACGACTCCTGCCGCCGCCGGAAGTCATCGCCCGTGCCCGGGACGTCGAACCGGCCGACCGTCAGCGGGACGGCTGCCGGGCACCCGCCGGGTCCACCGTCGCCTGATGGGCCTCGGCCAGGTGCTCCTCCGCCTTCGGCCAGGGCAGGAACTGGGCGCCCCTGCGCCAGCCGCAGGTGTCGCATCTGATCGTGCGCTGCACACCCGTGCGCCGCACCCGGACCACGTGCTCCCGGCCGTGCTGGTCCCAGCGGCTGACCTTGCTCGTGCTGTTGCCCTGCGGCATGACGCCTCCCCGCGGCCGGCACACCCGACCGCAAGGAGTGTGCAGCAGGTTCAACATCAAGAGGGTGTCCCGCACGGCGAGTTGTCCAAGCCGTGCCCTCGGCTCAGCCGACCGTGCGGGGCAGCCGCAGGCTGAGCAGACCGGTCAGGACGACCCCCGCCAGCTGCACCAGCAGCGTGATGACCAGCGCGTTCCGCATGCCCTGGTGCGGGACGAGGGTGAGGAAGAGGGTGCCGAGGGTGGCCACGCCCAGGGCGAGGGCGGACTGCTGCGTGGTGACCATCACACCGCTGCCGACACCCGCCCGGGCCGGCGGCACCTCGGACATCACGATCCGCATCAGGTTGGGGAGTTGGAGCGCCTGCCCGGCCCCGGCGACCGTCACGCCCGGCCACAGCGAGCCGAAGCCCAGGTGCGGCCAGTCCCGCCAGGCGGCGAGGACGATCAGCAGCACGCCCACGCCCTGCAGGACGGACCCGGCGGTGACCACGCGGGTGCCGTACCGGGCGATCAGCCGCGGCCCGGCCAGGGAGACGAAGAGGAACGCCACCGCCATCGGGGCGAGCGCGAGCCCCGCCGGCACCGGTCCGAGCCCGGCCCCTCGCTGCAGCGCCAGCGCGATCACGAACATGAACCCGCTGAAGCCGATCGAGAACGGCAGGATCAGCACCAGCCCCCGCCGCAGGGACGCCAGCGCGAACAGGCTCGGCGGCACCAGCGGGGTGCGCCCCTGCCGGTCCGCCCGCCGCTCCACCGCGTAGAAAGCGGCGGTGGCGAGGGGGAAAGCGGCCAGTGACAGCCACGTCCACAACGGCCAGCCCGTGGCCCGGCCCTCGGTCAGCGGGGCGAGCAGCGTCAGCAGGGACACCGCGAGCAGGACGGTGCCGGGCCCGTCGACGGGCTCCGGGTGCTGCGAGCGCGTCTCCGGCACGTACCGGACGGCCAGCACCAGCCCCAGCAGGACGACCGGCACATTGACGAGGAAGATCGCCCGCCAGCCGCTCCCGGCGATGTCGGCGGCGACCAGCACGCCGCCCAGGATCTGCCCGGCCACCATGGACAGCCCGGCGGTGGCGCCGTACAGGCTCATGGCCCGGGCCCGGCGGCCTCCGCTCGTGGCGGCCTGGATGGTGGCGAGCACCTGCGGCAGCATCGCCGCGGCCGACGCCCCCTGCGCGACCCGCGCCGCGACGAGGCTCCAGGCGCCGGGCGCGAGCCCGCAGGCCAGCGAGGTGAGCCCGAAGGCGGCCATACCGCCGAGGAACAGCCGCCGCCGTCCGAACAGGTCCCCGAGCCGGCCGCCGAGCACGAGCAGCACCGCGTAGGCGACCCCGTACCCGGCCACGACCAGCTCCAGTACGGCCTCGCCCGAGCCGAGATCGGCACCGATGGTGGGCAGGGCGACATTGACGATGAAGAAGTCGACCAGCGGCAGCGCCGCCGCCAGTAGAACGGTGAACAGCCCCGGCCCGCTCAGCACGGGCGAGGACGCCCGGGTGCGGACCACAGGGGTGGTGACGGTCTCTGTCATGCTCCGAGCCTGCGTCCGCCCTCAGACTGGTACCAGAGTGTTCTTGTCCTGGTACAAGAAGTACCTGGAAACAGGATCCGCGGGGGAGCACCCTGGAGGCATGACGACCATGGCCCAGGAGACCTCCGCACCGGCGACCGCGCGGGGCGCGGAGATCCGCCGGCACGAGCTGGCCGCCTTTCTGCGCAGTCGGCGTGAGCGGATCGCGCCCGAGCAGGTGGGGCTGCCACGTGGCGCCCGGCGCCGTACGCCCGGCCTGCGCCGGGAGGAGGTCGCCCAGCTCTCCGCGGTCGGTGTCACCTGGTACACCTGGCTCGAACAGGCCCGCAACATCCAGGTCTCGGTGCAGGTCCTGGACGCCCTGGCCCGCACCCTGATGCTGGACGCCAGCGAACGCGCCCACCTCTTCCGGCTGGCCGGCGCCACCGACCCGACGCCCGCCGCGAACTGCCCCAGTGTGACCCCGGCCCTGCGCGAGATGCTCCGCGCACTGGAACCGATCCCGGCCTGCATCCAGAACAGCCGGTACGACATCCTCGCCTACAACCGGACCTACGCCCGCCTCCTGGGCGACCTGGACGCGGTCGCGCCGGAGGACCGCAACTGCATGCTCCTCGTGTACACCAACAGCGACTGGCGCGCGGCGATCGTCCACCTTGACGCGACCATGCGCCTGATGGCCGCCCGCCTGCGCGCCTCCCTGGCCGGCCACCTCGGCGAGCCCGCCTGGAAGATGCTGCTCAAGCGCCTGCAGACGGAGGCCCCGGAGTTCCGCGAGAACTGGGAGCGCTACGAGGTCGTCGGCAACCGCACCAAGATCAAGGAATTCCTCAACCCGTACGTGGGCCACCTGACGCTGGAACACACGGATCTGTGGCTGGGGCCGGACGCGGGGCCACGGATGGTGACGTACACCCCGAGGAACGAGGAAACGCGACAGCGTCTGGAGAAGCTGTACGAGATGGCACAGGGGAGCTGACGGACCCGGAGCGCGGGGCTGTGCCGTCACGCGGCTCCGCCGCGAGGACGCGACGGGCCACGTCGCACCCGCGCTCAGGCACGCTCGGAGGCGCCCACGACCTGTCGCACCTCGGCGGACTCCAGCTTCTCGGCGGTCCGCTCGGCAGTCCGACGAGCCCACCGCCCGCTGGTGACGAACCCCAGGACGAGCACGGCCAGGCCGCACGCCGTGAGAATCCACCACCCGGGCTGCGCCGCCGTGACGAACGCATCCCGGTACGACGACGAGCTCACCCCCGAAGCGAGCACCGCTCCGACGACCGCCACCCCGAGCGACTGCCCCAGCTGCCTGCTGGTGGAAGCGACCGCGGCAGCGACCCCCGCCTGCGCCCTCGGCATGCCCGACACCGCCGTGTTCGTGATCGGCGCGTTCACGAAGCCGAAGCCGATGCCGAACAGCACGTACCCGGCGAACAGCGTGGCGTTGGAGGTCTCCGCCTCGAAGGCGGCGAACAGCACCCCGCTCGCGGTCATGGCGGCGCCGGCCACCACCAGCGGCAGCCTCGGCCCCCGGCTGCCCACCAGGCGTCCGGACAGCGGCGCACACAGGAACGTCGGCGCGGCCATCGGCAGCATCCACAGGCCCGCGTGCAGGGCGTCGAGGCCGCGTACGTCCTGCAGGTACAGCGTGGACAGGAACAGGAAGCCGCCCAGTGCCGCGAACGCGCTGATCGCGATCGCGGTCGCCCCGCTGAACGGAGCGGAGTGGAAGAAGCGCAGGTCGATGAGGGGTTCCTCGCGCCGGGGCTCGTACCACAGCAGGCCGAGCAGGGCCGCGAGGGCCACCGCGGCGAAGGGGGCCACGACACCCGGTCCGGAGTCCGGCGCCTCGATGATCGCGTAGGTCAGCGAGCCGAACAGGGCGATCACCAGCACCTGGCCGACCGGGTCGGGGCGACGGGCCTTGGGCGCGCGGGACTCGGGGACGAACCGCAGGGTGAGCAGCAGGGCCGCGAGGCCGACCGGGAGGTTGATCCAGAAGATGGAGCGCCAGCCGACCGATTCCACCAGCAGGCCGCCGACCAGCGGACCGGCCGCCATGGAGATGCCGACCACCGCACCCCAGACGCCGATCGCGCGGGCGCGCTCGCGGGAGTCGGTGAAGGTGTTGGTGATGATCGACATGGCGACCGGATTGAGCATCGAGCCGCCGACCGCCTGCATCATGCGGAAGACGACCAGCAGTTCCAGGTTCGGTGCGAGCGAGCACAGCAACGAGCCGATCGAGAAGACGACCAGGCCCGACATGAAGACCTTCTTTCGGCCGACACGGTCGGCCGTGGAGCCCGCGAGCATCAGCAGCGAGGCCAGTACCAGCGTGTAGGCGTCGATCGTCCACTGCAGGCCGGAGGTGTCGGCGTGCAGCTCGCGCTGCATCGAGGGCAGCGCCACGTTCAGGACGGTGTTGTCGAGGCTCACGATCAGCAGACTCATGCAGCAGATCGCGAGGACGAGCAGGCGTCGGCGGTGGCTGAGCTCGGGCATGCGTCCCATCGTACGCGATTTCGATAGTGCGGCTAACTAATGAGTGTTGCAAGGTCGCGGCCGCGGTTCCACGCCACGACCGGTCCCGGCTGACCCCGTACGCGGGGCAGCCGCGGGCAAGCACCCGGGCGTGAGGGACAATGGTTCCTCGTCTTCTGTCGTACGTCAGTCCCGGAGCCGTCTGATGACCCACCCGCTCTCCATCGGCCCGCACGCCGTCGCGCCGCCCGTCGTGCTCGCACCCATGGCGGGGATCACCAACGCGCCCTTCCGGACGCTGTGCCGAGAGTTCAGCGGCGGCAAGGGGCTGTTCGTCAGCGAGATGATCACGACCCGGGCGCTGGTCGAGCGCAACGACAAGACCATGCAGCTGGTCAAGTTCGACGCGACCGAGCAGCCGCGCTCGATCCAGCTGTACGGCGTCGACCCGGCGACCGTGGGCAAGGCCGTCCGCATGATCGCGGAGGAGGACCTCGCCGACCACATCGACCTGAACTTCGGCTGCCCGGTCCCCAAGGTGACCAGGAAGGGCGGCGGGTCCGCGCTGCCGTACAAGCGCAACCTGCTGCGGGCCATCCTGCGCGAGGCGGTCAGCGGGGCCGGTGATCTCCCCGTCACGATGAAGATGCGCAAGGGCATCGACGACGACCACATCACCTACCTCGACGCCGGCCGCATCGCCGTGGAGGAGGGAGTCACGGCGATCGCGCTGCACGGCCGGACGGCCGCCCAGCACTACGGCGGCACGGCCGACTGGGACGCCATCGCCCGGCTGAAGGAGCACGTCCCGGAGATCCCGGTGCTCGGCAACGGCGACATCTGGTCGGCCGAGGACGCGCTGCGGATGGTGCGGGAGACCGGCTGCGACGGTGTCGTCGTGGGCCGCGGCTGCCTGGGCCGGCCGTGGCTGTTCGCCGACCTGGTGGCGGCCTTCGAGGGCCGCACGGAGGCCATCGCACGCCCCACCCTGCGCGAGGTGGCCGACGTCATGGTCCGCCACGCCACCTTGCTCGGCGAGTGGATCGGCGACGAGTCGCGGGGCGTGATCGACTTCCGCAAGCACGTGGCCTGGTACCTGAAGGGCTTCGCGGTCGGCTCCGAGATGCGCAAACGGCTCGCGATCACCTCCTCGCTCCAGGAACTGCGGGCCGGCCTCGACGAGCTGGACCTCGACCAGCCCTGGCCGCTCGGCGCCGACGGCCCGCGCGGCCGTACGTCCGGCAACAACCGGGTGGTGCTGCCGGACGGCTGGCTGAAGGACCCCTACGACTGCGCGGGCATCAGCGAGGACGCGGAACTCGACACGTCCGGCGGCTGATCAGCCCTCCTTGGGGTGCGGGGTGGACCCGTACGCCGTCAGGAAGCGGTCGCGGAAGGCACTCATCTTCCACACCGGGGCGTTGTGGGCGGGGCGGAGACCGTCCGTCCACCCCCAGTCGGCGACCTTGTCGAGGACCTTCGGGTCCTTGGCGACGATCGAGATCGGCACGTCACGGCTGGCGTGGTTGCCGCTGACGCGGGCGATGGGCTGGTGGTCGCCGAGGAACACCAGGACCGTGTCGTCGTTGCCGTAGCGCTGGAGCCACTGCGTCAGCGCGGTCACCGAGTACTGGATCGACTTGCCGTACTCCTGACGGGACTTGGTGGTGTCGGCGATGACGTCCTCCGACTTGTTGCCCGCCGCCTGGATGCCCTTGAAGATCGAGCCGTCGCCCAGCTGGTCCCAGCCGACCATCTTCGGGATCGGCGCCCAGGGCTGGTGGCTGGAGGTCAGGATGAGCTCCGACATCATCGGCTTGGCGTGCTTCCTGCCGTGCACCCGCTGCTGGAACTGCTCCAGCGCGTACTGGTCCGGCATGGTCGACCAGCTGAACTTCGGCCCCTTGTAGCCGAGTTCGAAGGCGTTGTAGACCTTGTCCAGGCCGTAGAAGCTCTGCTCCGGCCAGCCCTTCTGCACGCCCGGCATGACACCGACCGTGTCCCAGGCGCCGGTCTTCTTGAAGGCCTTGGTGAGGCTGAGGTGGTCGCTCGCCATGACGGTGCGGTAGCGCTGCTGGTTGTTGATCCACAGCCCCGACAGGGTGGTGGAGTGGCCGAGCCAGCTGCTGCCGCCGTAGGTCGCCGAGGTCAGCCAGCCGCTCTTGGCGTGGTAGCCGGCCTTGGCCAGTGCGCTGGTGCGCTCGTCCAGGGTCTTGTCGACACCGGGCGCCATGATCGGGTCCTCGATCGCACTGCGGCCGTAGCTCTCGATGAACGTGAAGATCATGTCCTTGCCGCGCAGGTCGGGCACGAGCTGGGAGCCGGGGGTGTTGCCGAACGCGTCGACCTTGGCCACCTTCCGGAACTCCGCCTCGTCCCGCAGGGTGTTCCGCACCTGCCGTGCCTGCCATTTCAGCGCTGCGGCGGTGCGGTCGGAGGCGATCGGCACGCCGGACACCTGCAGGCCGAGGGAGGAGCAGGTGATCCAGACGACGCCGGCGGTCAGAGTGCCCCGGGTCGCGGTGCCGGGGTGCCGGGCGAGCAGGTTGCTCAGTCGGACGGTCGACAGCGCCAGCAGCACGAACAGCAGCAGGATGAGAGCGATCACACCGGCCGTGGCGGCGAGGGTGGCGGTGCGGCCCAGCGAGTCCTCCAGATACGACTGGGCGTCGCCGAGCAGGCTCCAGTCGAGGACGGGGTTGAATCCTCGGCCGAGGTACTGGTTGAACCCCATGTCGAGCAGGTTCAGTACGGTCATGGCGCCCAGCGCCGCTCCGGAGACCGCGGCCAGCACCACCCGGGGCCGGCGCGGCAGCGCCAGCATCACCGCGGCCCCGATGACCGCCTCCGCCGGTATGCGCGTGAACTTCGCGGGCCGGAGCCCGACGACGTTGTTCGGCAGTACGAGGGCGGCGACGACGAGCGCGGTGGCGAGCACGGTGAGGGTCACGGAGAGGGCCTGGGCGGCGGCCGGATGTGCCTGGCGCCAGCGCCGTGTCCGCGCGGACCAGGCGGCCCACGTCCGGCGGGAAGGACGAGGAGCGGCGGCCCCGTCCTGCACGTCGACCTCACCGCCGCCCCCCGCGCCCGCCTCGCCGGTGCCGGGCTCCGGGGCTTGCCCCGTGGCGGGGGCTTCGCCGATGCGCTTCGGGGTTTCTGCGGTGGTGGCGGCCTCGGCGGTGGCGGGTTCCGGGGCTTCCCCTGGGGTGGCGGCCTCGGCGGTGGCCGGCTGGGGGGCTTCCCTGCTGGTGGGTGCCTTGTCGGTGGCGGGCTTTGGGGTTTCTGCGGTGGTGGCCGCCTCGGCGGTGGCGGGTTCCGGGGCTTCCCCTGGGGTGGCGGGCTCGGAGGCTTCCCTGCTGGTGGCCGCGTTGCCGGTGGCGGGCTTCGGGCCGTCGCCTGTGGTGGCGGATGTGTCGGGTTCGGGGTTCCGGGTCTTGCCGGTGGTGGGCGCCTCGACGGTGGCGGGCTTCGGGCCGTCGCCTGCCGTGGCGATTTCCCCGATGCGCTGCGGGGCTTCCGCCGTGGCGGCGGTTTCGGGGCCGGACGTCGGCGCGTCCCGGGTGGAGGCGGTCTCCTCGGGGCCTGCTGCCTTCGCCAGGACGTCCTCGGTCGCCCCGGCCGTATCCGGTGACTGACGCGTGCTCGTGTGCTGAGGCAACCCGAAGGTCCTTCCATGCGAGACCCGTGACGGAGCGGCGGGCCACGCCGGGGAGGCTGGGCAGGGCCGGAGACCCCGGGCCCGCCTGGCCCGCCGCCATCCCGTACGGCCGGTCCCCGGCCCCTGTTCACGGCCCCTGGCAAACACCCGGCAAACGCCTGGCGAACCTTCCTTCGGGCATGCCGCGCACTGCTGAGCCAGCGCGGTCAGCCCCACACGGCCGGCGGCGCCGCAGCGGCGGAAACCACCACGGCGCCCACGGCCCTCCGCACGGAGTGCTACGCACCCCCCACCGCGGTGAGCAGGGCGAGCGGGGCCGCTGCCGAGCGGGACTCGCGGACGCACGCATGCGGGTAGGGCACCGGTTCGGGGTGGCTGTCGCGGCCGTAGCCCGCCAGCACCTCCGGCAGCCGGTGGCCCGCGGCCGTCGCCGCGTCGACCAGGGCATGCGCCACCGAACGAGCCTCGTCGTGCAGTCCGTAGCGGGCCAGGCCCAGCGTGATCAGCGCATTGTCGTGCGGCCAGACCGAACCGCGGTGGTACGAGAGCGGGTGGTACGCCGGCTGGCCGGAGGCGAGGGTGCGCACCCCCCAGCCGGAGAAGAAGTCCGGCTCCAGCAGCCGTCGGCCGACGACCTCGCCGTACTCCTTGTCCAGCAGACCCGACCACAGCAGATGCCCGGCGTCGGAGGCAAGCGCGTCGACCTGGCGGCCCTCGCCGTCCAGCGCGAGCGCCGGGAAGGAGTGCTCCCGCATCCAGAAGTCCCGCTGGAAGCGGTCACGGAGGTCGGCCGCCGCCTGTTCCAGCAGCGCGGCGTACGTCTCGTCGGCCCACACCGTGCGCGCCACCGACGCCGTGCGGCGCAGCGCGTCGTACGCGTAGCCCTGGGCGCCCGCGGCCATCACCGCCCCGCTGGGTCGGGTGCCGTCGGACCAGCAGATGGCGCCGGGGGAGTCCTTCCAGTTCTGGTTGGCGAGGCCGCCCCCGTCGGCGCGGTAGACGAGATAGCCGCGCGAGGTCAGCCCGCCGTGGTCCAGCATCCAGCCGACGGCGGCCCGGGCGTGCCGCTCCAGCCGCCGGGCCAGGTGTGCGTCGCCGGTCCGCTCGACATACGTCCCGAGCAGGATCAGGAACAGCGGAGTCGCGTCGACCGAGCCGTAGTACCGCCCGAACGGCACCTGCCCGAAGTGCGCCAGCTCGCCGTGGCGTACCTCGTGCACGATCTTGCCGGGCTGGGCGACCGAGGACCCACCGGTCCTGGTCGCCTGGGTCGCGGCAAGCGCGAGCAGCGTGGCGGCGGCCGGCTGGGGCCGGTACGGCAGCGCGAACAGGGCGGTGAGCAGGGCGTCCCGGCCGAGCAGGGTGAGGAACCAGGGGGCGCCCGCGGCCGGGACGCGCAGCTCCTCCCCGTCCGGCCCGGTCGCCGGCACCTGCAGCGCGGCCAGGTCGGCCAGGCCGCGGGCGCAGGCCGCCGCCAGTTCCGGCCAGCCGGTCGGGAAGGCGACGCCCTCCACGAACCTTCCCTCCAGGTCGAGGAGTTGCTCGTTCACCGAGGCGGGGGAGCGCGGCACGCGCAGGGCGCGCCGGTCGCCGTGCGGACGGGCCATCACGCGCAGCACCAGCTCGGTGGTGCCGTGGGGTTCCAGGTCCAGGGTCCACACCAGGCGGCGGGCGCCGGTGCCGGTCTCCTCGACGGCGTCCGGTGCGGGCTCGGCCGTGATGGTCGTACAGGACCGCCATTCGGCCCGCCGGTAGGTGAACTCGATGCCGTCGTCCAGGACCTGGCGGGTCCGTACGGCACCGGCCTTGACGTAGGTGCGGTGGTCGGAGCGAAGCTCGAACTGGTCGGTGAAGTCGGCGTCGGCGGTGATGGCGAGCCGGACGGCGGTGGGCGCCGGGCGGTTGCTGGTCACCCGCAGGGACTCGACGAACGAGCTGTCGCCGACGGCCTGTTCACGGAAGAGGGTGTGTGCGGGCGGCTCCTGCCGGCCCCCGCGCGGCACCAGCACACAGCGGGCCGCGTCGCCGTCCGTGACCGGGGTGAGCACCTCGGGCACCGCGCCGTCGACGGTGAGCTGCCAGCGGCTGAGGTGCCGGGCGTCCCGTACGAATAACCCGTCCGGGGAGCTGCCGCCCCGCACCCCGCTGATGTCGCCACGGTCGCCCACGGCGGCGAACGTCGCCCCGTGCACGAGCAGATGATGCCGGTCCGTCATCCCCGGTCCCCTCCCTTGTCACTCGTGTCGAACGCGCCGGTACCCGTGCGGGACACGGTGTGCCCGGGGCGCTCGTGCAGCAGATCCAGAGCCAGCGCGGCCGTCCAGCTGAAGCCGGTCGCGCCGCACGCCTCGCCGGTGTACGGGTCGACGTACTCGGCGAAGTCGGTGGCCCCGGCGATGTCCAGCACCGCATCCCGCAGCGCGTCGGCAGCCCCCCGCTCGCCATGCGCCCGCAGTCCCCGCTCCAGCAGCCAGCTCGTGTTGAACCACGCCGGGCCCCGCCAGTACCGGTGCGGGTCGAAGGCCTCGGCGAGGAGGTCGTAGCTCGGGACCATCGCCGTGGTGTCGCCCAGCCCGAAGTGCGGGCCGCGCAGCGTGCGCACGAGCGCGGCGGCGACGTCCCGGGGCAGCCCCGGCAGCAGCAACGGGACCAGCCCGGACACACTGCGCTCGGGGACGAGGCCGCCGCCGCGCAGGTCCCGGCACAGGAACATCCCGCTCGCCGGGTCCCACAGGCGGTCCACCAGGGCCGCCGTCAGCCGGTCGACGCGGGCGCGGCGGGCGGTCCCCGGCGCGCCCAGTTCCTCGGCGATCCGGGCCAGCGCGTACTCGGACGCGATCAACAGGGCGTTGAACGCGGGGTCCTCCACGGCGAACTCGCCCCCGGCGGTCCCGTCTCCCCTCCCGTCCGCCCCGCTCCCTCCGCCCGCTGTTCTCCCACCCGCCCCGTCCCCTCTCCTCCCACCCGCCCCGTCCCCTCTCCTCCCACCCGCCCCGTCCCTGTATTCGGCATCCCGGTACTCCGCCGCCAGCCGCACGTACCGCCCGTAGTCCAGATCCGTCGGCCGGTCCTCGGGGGCGCCGTGGTCGAGGTCGGCGCGGCGGAAGGAGCGGGCCGGTGCCGGGGTGACGCGGGAGAGCGGGACGTCCCAGCAGGGGCTGTTGTCCATACCCTGTTCCCATGGGTGCACGACGGACACCAGGCCGCCCCCGCCCAGGTCCCGCCGGTGCAGCAGATAGCGGTGCCAGCCGGCCAGCCGGGGATACACCCCGGCGAGGAAGCCACGCGCCCGCGAAAGGCCCGGGTCGGCGCGGTGCACCAGCCAGGCCGCCAGCGCGTGCACCGGTGGCTGCACGATGCCCGACGTCTGTACGGTGCGCGGGGCGCCCGCAGCGCGCCCCGCGGTCGAGGAGCACCAGAAGTCGGGGCTCGGGAAGTACGCGTCGAGCGGCACGGAGGGGTTGAAGACGATGTGCGGGACGCGCCCGTCGCCCCACTGGGCCGCCAGCAGCGTCTCCAGCTCCGTCTGCGCCCGCAGCGGCGAGAGGTGCCTGAGGCCGATCGCGACGAACGCCGAGTCCCACGACCACTGGTGCGGGTACAGGCTCCGGGACGGGACGGTCGAGGCGCCCGTCCAGTTCGCCTCCAGCACCCGGGCCGCCCTGACGTGCAGGGATGTGTCCGAGGCCGGGGGATCGTATGCGATCTCGCGCTCCGGGACACAGGCAGTGAGCTGGGCAGTGCGATCCACTCGGGGCTCCCCGAAGACGTCCGGCCGACCGGGTTTGGTTGTGGCTACCGTAGGGTTACGTCTATTTAACACGCAAAACTCAATATGTAATGCAAGCTTCAGAAACACAAGGGGGTGTGCATGACCGGACGGCCCGGCAGGACCGGCAAGGCCACCAAGGGCGGCAGTCAGGCCAGCGCCGGCGATCTGCTCGAACTGGTGCGCAGCGGGCGGGCCGTGACCCGCGGTGCGCTCCAGCAGGTCACCGGTCTGTCCCGCGCCACCGTCGGCCAGCGTCTCGACCGGCTGTTCCGGGCCGGCTGGCTGCGCGAGGGCGCCGGTGGCCCGGTCGACTCGCCGCTCGGCGGCCGCCCCTCCATCACCCTGGAGTTCGACGACTCCCACGCGGTCGTGCTCGCCGCCGACCTCGACACCCGTCACGCCCGGGCGGCCGTCCTCACCCTGACCGGTGAGCTCCTCGCCGAGCACTCCGGCACCCTCGTGGTCGAGGACGGCCCCGAGACCGTTCTGGGCGAACTGGCCCGCTGGTTCGCCGAGCTGCTGACCAGGGCCGGGCACCGGGCGCAGGAGGTGTGCGGCATAGGGCTCGCGGTGCCGGGCCCGGTGGACAGCGAGACCGGCCGGGTGGTGCAGCCGCCGATCATGCCGGGCTGGGACGGCTACGACATAAGAGGCCGCCTTCGCCGCGCCTTCACCGAGTACACCGGCGCCCCCGCGGTCCCGGTCCTGGTGGACAACGACGCCAACCTCATGGCCTACGGCGAACAGCGCACCGGACACTCCGACTGCTCGGCGTTCGTGCTGGTCAAGGTATCCACGGGTATCGGCGCCGGGGTCGTGGTCGGCGGCTCGATCTACCGGGGCGTCGACGGCGGCGCGGGCGACATCGGGCACATCCGGGTGGGCGCCGAGGCGCTGTGCCGGTGCGGCTCGTACGGCTGTCTCGCCGCCGTCGCCAGTGGTGGCGCCGTGGCCCGGCGGCTGGCGGAGGCCGGGGTGCCGGCCGCGTCCGGCTCGGACGTACGGGACCTGCTGGCCGCCGGGCATCCGGAGGCGGCCGCGCTGGCCCGGGAGGCCGGGCGCCGGGTCGGGGACGTGCTGGCCACGGTCGTGACCCTGCTCAATCCGGGAGTCCTGATGATCGCGGGCGACCTGGCGGGAACCGCCTTCCTCACCGGTGTCCGGGAGCTGCTCTACCAGCGGGCGCTGCCCCGCTCCACGGCCCACCTGGACGTCGTGACGTCCCGGCTGGGTGAGCGGGCCGGGCTGATAGGTGCCGCGGCGCTGGTCGTGGAGCACCTGTACGCACCGGAACGGGTGGAGGAGCGGCTGCTCGCGCTGGGTATGTGACCTGAGTGTTTCCGTCCCGGATCCACGTCCGCATGGTGAAATCCGCCCCGCTGTGGCAGCGTGATTCTCGCCACCCTTGATAAGGGTTGCGCTCAGATGAGCGGATCTTGGGCGACTGCACTTCTCCAAGGGGTGGCACTCGGTGCCACCTCTTGATCATTCATCGATCGAAATCAAACGTGTCGAGAGCCGCTCGTCTGAGCGAGAAGCCCCGCCTCCGGGCATGGGTGCATTCAAGAAGTGAACACATGTGGCGGTTGTCGCTTGCCAAGCCTTGACTTTCAATCCGCTGGCGGACGGGTGGTTACAGGCGCATGACGGGCAAGTGGACGTACCCAGGCACCTTCGATCTGGGTATGTTCCTCGCCGTCAGGGCAGCCACCGCGGCCTCAAGGAGTCGAGACCCGTGTCGGAAAACAAAGAACCCCACGTAGCGAAGTTCGTTTACGACTTCACCGAGGGCAACAAGGACCTCAAGGATCTCCTCGGCGGCAAGGGCGCCAACCTCGCCGAGATGACCAACCTGGGCCTCCCGGTCCCTCCCGGCTTCACCATCACCACGGAGGCCTGCAAGGTCTACCTGGAGAGCGGCGAGGAGCCCGCGGCACTGCGTGACGAGGTGAGTGCGCATCTCGACGCCCTCGAGCAGAAGATGGGCAAGAAGCTCGGCCAGGCCGACAACCCCCTGCTCGTGTCGGTCCGCTCCGGGGCCAAGTTCTCCATGCCCGGCATGATGGACACCGTCCTGAACATCGGCCTCTCCGACAAGTCGGTGCAGGGCCTGGCCAAGCAGGCCGGCGACGACCGCTTCGCGTGGGACTCCTACCGCCGCCTCATCCAGATGTTCGGCAAGACCGTCCTCGGCGTCGACGGCGAACTCTTCGAGGAGGCCCTCGACGCGGCCAAGGCCGCCAAGAAGGTCACGGTCGACACCGACCTCGAGGCCGCCGACCTGAAGAAGCTGGTCACCAAGTTCAAGAAGATCGTCAAGACGGAGGCCGGCCGGGACTTCCCGCAGGACCCCCGCGAGCAGATGGACCTCGCCATCAAGGCGGTCTTCGACTCCTGGAACGGCGACCGCGCCAAGCTCTACCGCCGCCAGGAGCGCATCCCGCACGACCTCGGTACGGCCGTCAACGTCTGTTCCATGGTCTTCGGCAACCTCGGCCCCGACTCCGGCACCGGCGTCGCCTTCACCCGCGACCCCGCCTCCGGCCACCAGGGCGTCTACGGCGACTACCTGCAGAACGCGCAGGGCGAGGACGTGGTCGCGGGCATCCGCAACACCGTGCCGCTCGCCGAGCTGGAGAACATCGACAAGAAGTCGTACGACCAGCTCATGCAGATCATGGAGACCCTGGAGAACCACTACAAGGATCTCTGCGACATCGAGTTCACCATCGAGCGCGGCCAGCTCTGGATGCTCCAGACCCGCGTCGGCAAGCGCACCGCCGGCGCCGCCTTCCGCATCGCCACCCAGCTGGTGGACCAGGGCCTGATCGACGAGACCGAGGCGCTCCAGCGCGTCAGCGGCGCCCAGCTGGCGCAGCTGATGTTCCCGCGCTTCGACGAGTCCGCCAAGGTCGAGAAGGTCGGCCGGGGCATCGCCGCCTCGCCGGGCGCCGCGGTCGGCAAGGCGGTCTTCGACTCCTACACCGCCGTGAAGTGGTCCCGCTCGGGCGAGAAGGTCATCCTGGTCCGCCGGGAGACCAACCCCGACGACCTGGACGGCATGATCGCGGCCGAGGGCATCCTGACCTCGCGCGGCGGCAAGACCTCGCACGCGGCCGTGGTCGCGCGCGGCATGGGCAAGACCTGTGTCTGCGGCGCCGAGGAGCTGGAGGTCGACACCAAGCGCCGCCGGATGACGGTGCCGGGCGGTCACGTCGTGGAGGAGGGTGACGTCATCTCCATCGACGGCTCCTCCGGCAAGGTCTACCTGGGCGAGGTCCCGGTCGTGCCGTCCCCGGTCGTGGAGTACTTCGAGGGCCGGATGCACCCGGGCGCCGACGACGCCGACGAGCTGGTCGAGGCGGTCCACCGCATGATGGCCTTCGCCGACCGCAAGCGCCGGCTGCGCGTCCGCGCCAACGCGGACAACGCCGAGGACGCGCTGCGCGCCCGCCGCTTCGGCGCCCAGGGCATCGGCCTGTGCCGCACCGAGCACATGTTCCTCGGCGACCGCCGCGAGCTGGTCGAGCGCCTGATCCTCGCCGACACCCAGGAGGAGCGCGAGGAGTCCCTGAAGCAGCTGCTGCCGCTGCAGAAGAAGGACTTCGTCGAGCTCTTCGAGGCGATGGACGGCCTGCCGGTGACGATCCGCCTGCTCGACCCGCCGCTGCACGAGTTCCTGCCGGACATCACGGAGCTCTCGGTGCGCGTGGCCCTGGCCGAGTCCCGCCAGGAGCCGCACGAGAACGAGCTGCGCCTGCTCCAGGCGGTCCACCGCCTGCACGAGCAGAACCCGATGCTGGGCCTGCGTGGCGTCCGCCTCGGCCTGGTCATCCCCGGCCTGTTCACCATGCAGGTCCGCGCGATCGCCGAGGCGGCCGCGGAACGCAAGTCCGCGAAGGGCGACCCGCGCGCGGAGATCATGATCCCGCTCGTCGGCACGGTCCAGGAGCTGGAGATCGTCCGCGAGGAGGCCGACCGGGTCATCGCCGAGGTCCAGGCGGCCACCGGCACCCGGCTGAAGCTGGCGATCGGCACGATGATCGAGCTGCCGCGCGCCGCGCTGACCGCCGGTCAGATCGCCGAGGCCGCGGAGTTCTTCTCCTTCGGCACGAACGACCTGACCCAGACGGTGTGGGGCTTCTCCCGCGACGACGTCGAGGCCTCCTTCTTCACGGCGTACCTCGAGAAGGGCATCTTCGGCGTCTCCCCCTTCGAGACGATCGACAAGGACGGCGTCGGCTCCCTGGTGAAGGCGGCCGCCCAGGCCGGCCGCGCCACCCGCCCCGACCTCAAGCTCGGCGTCTGCGGCGAGCACGGCGGCGACCCCGAGTCGGTCCACTTCTTCCACGAGGTCGGCCTGGACTACGTCTCCTGCTCCCCGTTCCGCATCCCGGTCGCCCGCCTGGAGGCAGGCCGAGCGGCCACGAACTCGGAGGGCAGCGACCACCGCTGACCTTCCCACGACCCCGGAGCCGCCGTCGGTCCCCGACCCTCAGACCGATCGGCGGCGGCTCCGGCGCACGAAAGAGGAGGGGCGACACCCTGTGCGGGGGTGCCGCCCCTCCGTGCATCATCTGCGAACACAGTCAAGCTACGTCGCTGACCAGGCAAAAAGGAGTTTGCCGGCGTTGGTCGCCGTTGGACCAGTCCGAAGCCGTTGTGCCCTCGTTGTGCCCTCCCGATGCGGTTGAGCAAGACAGGCTCTGTGCCCCCTGCCCCTCTGAGTGAGGGCCGGGGTGTGGGGGCGGAGCTCCGCATAGCTATGTGCGGCGCCGGACGGGGTGCGCGAAGTCGCGCCGCCCGTCAAGGGTGCAGAACGTTGAACACTGATCTCTCTTACGGGCCGGCAACCGTAGTAGCGCTGTCGGTGGCGGCATCTAGGCTTCCGCCATGACCAGGGGTGAGATCAGCCGCGAAGCAGTGCTGAACGCGTTGGCCGAGTACGACGAAGTGGGGCGTGATGCGTTCCTTACCAATCACGATTTCGACCGAGCCAACCAGTTCTACGTACAGCACGACGAGAAGCTGTACGACGCCAAGGCCATTCTCAACGTGGCCCATGAGCACGAACATGGGACTCTCCCTGTTCCTGTCATCAGTGGCGGGCGCGACCACAGCAACCGCGTGCTCACCCGTCTGGGCTTCGTCATCGTTGATGGCCGACCGAAGTCGGTCGAAGGGGAGCGAGCCTGGCGCCTCGCCGTGTGGTCGCACCTCCGAGCGACGAACCCCGACCTGAGCAGAGTCCCTGCGCGAGCTCTGCGCGAGTACGGTGCCTACGGCGGTGGACAAGGCGTCTGGGCAGACGTAGCCAGAACTGACGCCATCCACGGCGGCGGAATTGCCGTCGGCATCCTCCACACCGGTGCTCATTACTCCGACGACTTCACGGAGGACGGGGCGCTCTATCGTTACCCGCAGACCGCTCGGCCCGGCGGTCGCGATGACGCGGAGGTCAACGCGATGAAGGCCGCAGCCGACCTACGGTTGCCGATCTTCACGTCGGCTAAGCCGACACCAAGATCCGAATGGCGTATCGTCCGCCTTGCTTGGGTCGAAGGATGGGATGACCCGAGCAGAACCTTCCTACTCTCGTATGCAGTGGCACCCCCCGAGCAGGTGCTCAGTGAGGACCACTCAGATGACGAGCCCTTTGTCCTCACGGGAAGCGGGATCCGGCGGAACCGACGAGACGTAACGGAGCGCCCCGGTCAGCCCCGCTTCAAGCTACGTGTCTTCCAGCGCTACTCGCCGTGTTGTCCTCTGACTGGCATCACAGTCCGGGAGATGCTCGACGCGGCTCACCTCCGTCCGGTCAGCGAGGACGGTACAAACGATCCCCGCAACGGCATCCCTCTCAACGCGGCACTGCATCGTGCCTACGACGCGTACCTCTTCGCCTTCCACCCGGATACGCTCGACGTCGTAACAGTGCCAGGCGGTCCAACCCTTGACGACATGCGCATCACGACGGCTCATCTGCGGGGCCTGCTCAAGCGCCCGCACGTTGATGCCCTGCGCTGGCGATATGAAGAGTGGCTGAGGAGGTCCGGTTTGGCAGTTCTGCCGTCTCCGCAGTCGGCAGAACTGATTCCTACGACCTGATCTGTGGGCGTGTTCACCCCGAACAAGCGCACGGTCAGCCAGCCCTTGAGCGCCCACGGTTAGCCACGGTAGCGGGTGCGCCGACCCGACCAGGCGCGCGTGTGCCTCGCCGTACCCCCACCGGCCGCAGCCACGCTGCCAGTGCCGTCGACCAGAGCAAGCCGCGACGGCCGGCACGTAATGGCGGTTCCTGGGCCCTCAGCTTGGGAAGCTCAGGTGACCGATGGGCCGCTGCTTGGCTGACCTACACGAGAACGGCGTCGGTGCCCGTTCGTTCGTCGCACCGATTCTCGGCACTCCCCGTGGTTCCCCGCTTGATCTGGCACGGTTCTGGCACGACCTCTTCGTGCGACCGTACGGCGATGAGGGACGGGCCCATACTTGCTTGAGCGATGGCGGCTAGGCACCTTGCACGCGAGGGTGGCCACGAGTGATCATCTGTTCTCTGGACACCTAGGTGAGGGGCGTGTTGTGGGGGGATCGGAGTATGGCTGGCTGACCGAGGCCGTGTCGGATTTCGGGAAGGCCTGTAAGGACAGGCTGAGTGGCCCCGGCGGTCCCGAGGCAGTGATACGCCGCCCCATTGAGGACCTCCTCTATACCGCTGGTCGTCGCTACGGACTGAAAAAGGTTCTGTGGCATGACGAGACCCGGCTTGACGCGCTCGGTGTACGCCCTGACTACGCGGTACAGGTTGACGGGGCGATCGTCGGCTACATCGAGGTGAAGAAGCCCGGGCTGAACATCGACCCTGAGTCCTTCACCGGGCAGAACAAGCGCCAGTGGGAGAGGCTGCGCGATCTGCCGAACCTCCTCTACACCAACGGGACCACCTGGCGGCTTTTCCGCGGGGGCAAGGAAGCACGGGAGCCTGTCCATTTTGAGGGTTCCCTCAAGAGCGCGGGTGGCAAGCTGTCTGTGCCGACGCCCGCCAACCTGGATAGTCTGCTGCGCACTTTCCTTGGTTGGGAGCCGGAGCCCATCCGGACCGTGTCAGCTCTAGTTCAGCGGATCGCGCCGTTGTGCCGGCTGCTCCGCGCCGCAGTCCTGGAACAGCTTGCCGCCGAAAAGAAGGCCATGGAGGCCGGCGCCAGCCCGAGTAAACTGCCGTTCACCGGTCTGGCCCGCGACTGGCGCAAGCTGCTGTTCCCTACCGCGGACGACGCCACCTTCGCCGACGGATACGCGCAGGCTGTCACGTTCGCGCTCCTTCTCGCCCGTACTGAGGACATCTCTCTCACCGGTACCTCGCTCCACGAGATCGGCAAGAAGCTCCATGCCGGGCACTCCCTGATGGGCAAGGCCCTCCAGCTTTTCACCGACAACGTCGACGACCGGTTCGAGGTGACACTCGACCTTCTAGTCCGAGTTGTGGCCTCCGTCGACTGGGAGCCGATCCGCAAAGACCGCAAGGATGCCTACCTGCACTTGTACGAGTCCTTCCTGGAGGTCTACGACGACGAGCTGCGGCAGAGAAGCGGCTCCTACTACACGCCCCGCGAAGTCGTGGAGGAGATGGTCCGGCTCACGGACGACGTGCTGCGTACTCGACTGGGCAAGGCGGAGGGGTTCGCCGACCAAACCGTCTTCACCATCGACCCGGCCATGGGGACGGGCACGTACCTTCACGCAATCATCGAGCGCGTGGCCCAGCGGGCTGCCGAGCGGTACGGTCCGGGCATGGCTCCCCAGGCCATCAGCGACCTTGCGGCCCGCCTCGTCGGCTTCGAATTGCAGATGGGGCCTTCCGCGGTTGCTGAACTGCGTACATCGGACCTGCTGAAGAAGTACGGTGCGTCGCTGCCGCAAGGCGGGGCGAATCTCTATGTGACAGACACGCTGGATAACCCGTACGTCAAGGAGGAGGCGATCGCCTCAACTTACGGGGCAATCTCGGAATCCCGAGACCGCGCTAATAAGGTCAAGGCCCACGTGCCCGTCAATGCCGTCATCGGGAACCCGCCCTACGGTGGCAAGGCCGAAGGCCGGGGTGGCTGGGTGGAAAATGGTGCGGAAGGAAAAGGCAAGCCGCTATTGGACGACTTCCGTTTCGCAGGAAACGGTCGCCACGAGCACCTTTTGAAAAACCTCTACATCTACTTCTGGCGCTGGGCCACGTGGAAGGTCTTTGACGCGCATCCCGAAGACCAGCATGGAGTGGTCTGCTTCATCACCCCCAATGCCGTCTTCAACGGCCCCGGAGGGCGGGGCATGCGCGCGTACCTGCGCGCCACTTGCGATGAAGGCTGGGTCATAAACGTCTCCCCAGAAGGCCACCGGCCGGATGTGCCTACCCGCATTTTCCCTGGTGTCGCTCAGCCCTTGGCGATCTGCATCTTCCTGCGCCGCGCGGACGCCGACCATAGCCAGCCAGCCATCATCCATTACCGCGAGGTGCACGGCCGCCGAGCCGAGAAGTACCAGCAACTCAAGAACATCCAACTGGACGATGGTGCCTGGCAGGTGGCTCGTACAGACAGTGATGCACCCTTCACCCCAGCTCAGTTGAACTGGGATGCGTACCCGCGGCTCAGTGATCTTTTCCCCTGGGAGAGCCTCGGTGTTACTACAAATCGGGGCTGGGTGCAGTCGCCCGGGTGGCAGATCCTTGAGCAACGCTGGAATACGTTGATCAACGAGGATGACGTCGAGCGAAAAGCGGAACTGTTCAAGGAGACGAACGATCGGACCCTGGGTAAGAAGCTCGACGGTCTGCCCGGCCGCAGGGCATACAATGTGCCGATCGGTCAGGAGACAACTCAGCGCCCTGACCTCCTGCGCATCAGCTTGCGCAGTTTTGACCGGCAGTGGCTGATCGCGGACCGACGGGTAATGGACAGGCCTCGCCCCGACTTGTGGGAAGCGTTGCAACCCGGGCAGGTATTCCTAAACCAGCAGTCCGCGCGCCCCATTGAATCAGGCCCAGCCGTTGTCGCCACCGCCCTCCTTCAGGACACAAACCATTTCAATGGGCGTGCCGGCAGAGTATTGCCGATGCTGCACCCGGACGGCACCGGCAACGTGCCTACAGGACTGCTCACCGCCTTGGCCTCCCGGCTGGGGATAACGAATGTGACCGTCCAGGATCTCACCGCGTACGTCATGGCTGTGGCTGGCCACCCAGGGTTTACGCAGCGCTTCAAGGAGGAACTCCTCACCCCCGGAGTGCGAGTCCCGCTGACTAGTGATTCCGCTCTATGGGAGGAAGCAGTACGGCTTGGCGAAGAGGTTTTGTGGACCTCCACCTACGGCGAATCCTTCACTGACCGAGAAGTCGGACGCACGCCTGGCGATGTCACTTATGCGCATGGCGACCCGCGGCAAATCAGATACCTGACTCCTATCGGTAGCGAAGTCCCGCATGAAATGCGCTACGAGGCCGCTACGCAGGTCCTCCACCTTGGCGCCGGATCCTTCGGACCGGTACCCGAGGAGGTATGGAACTACGACGTAGGTGGAATGGGAATCCTCAAGAAGTGGTTCGGCTACCGCAAGGCACGCCCGGATAGCAAAAGGTCCAGCCCACTGGACGACATTCACGCTGAGCAATGGCCGAGCGAGTGGAGCACCGAGCTCATTGAACTGCTCACGGTGCTGCGCCGCCTAGTCGAGCTGGCTCCCGCCCAGGCGTCCCTGCTAGAGCGGATCCTTGCCGCGCCGCTGATCACTGAGGAAGCCATCAAATCCGAAGGGGTATTCCCAGTCGCCGATAAGGCCCGCAAACCGCGCCTCTCGGTCACCTTCGACATCTTCGAAGCGGCGGACGACGCTGATCACTAGCAGCATCACTCCTCAGGAGTCTGTACCGCCCCTGTGTGACGGGGACCAGCCCGGCTGCTGGGCATAGGCGGC
Source organism: Streptomyces sp. NPDC007905 (assembly GCF_042959345.1). Taxonomy (NCBI): domain Bacteria; kingdom Bacillati; phylum Actinomycetota; class Actinomycetes; order Kitasatosporales; family Streptomycetaceae; genus Streptomyces; species Streptomyces sp. NPDC007905. The sequence goes on from NZ_JBIBKS010000010.1 coordinate 151,891, forward strand.
TGGCGTCAGTGAAGGCGGAGCCGACCGACCGTCCAAGCTGCCACGTACCTTCATTGGCATCAGGCGGCTGACTGTTATACGCGTGGCACGGGCGCGGGCCGGGCTGGAGTGGGGCGGAGACAGGAGCGCAGGCCCGGCCGGGGGCCGGGCCGGGCGCGGTGAGCGGAGCGAGCCGCCCGTGGGAGCCTTGGGACGACGATTGCGAACGGAGGAGAGCGAGTGTCGCAGCATGCCAACCCTCGGGGAACCTTCCTGAAGATCGCCGACTCCGTGAAGAGGCAGATCGAGGACAACCCAGACATGACGGAGCTTCCGTCTCTGGCTGAGGTCATGCACGAGCACCAGGTGTCTCGCGGGGTCGCCCTCCGTGCGTTCAGCGTTCTACGGCAGGCAGGCTTGGCCGAACCGGTGCCGGGTGAGCGGTGGCGCGTCCTGCGCGCGGGCATGCAAGTTGATCGGCGCCCGCTCGAACAGCGGATCGCGGACGTCGTCACGACTGACGGGCTAGAAGTAGGGGAAGCCTTCCCGAGCGCTTCCGCGCTGGCCGCACGGTTCGGGGTGTCACGTCCGACCGTTACCAAGGCGCTGGAGAAATTGGACGCCGCCGGCGTGCTGGCGGGCGGAGGACAGGGCAAGGTGCGGACGGTACGTGCCGTGCCAGCGCGAGAGGAGCGTTCGTAGCTTGTCGACGTTGACGGAGTGGGCCTATCCCCTGGCGGAGTCCCTGCTTGCCGGGCCGTTGCCGCGGCGCTGGAAGCACTGCATTGGGGTGGCTGAGAGAGCGCGTACGATCGCGCTCGTTCTCGACCAGGACGCGGACCTGCTGGAGGCCGCGGCGGTACTTCATGACATCGGCTACGCGCCGGACTTGGCTAAGACAGGCTTTCACCCGCTGGATGGCGCGCGCTATCTCCGGGACGTGGCCGGCGCCGACGAGCGGGTGATCAACCTAGTCGCTCACCACTCCTGTTCGTGGCTTGAGGCAGAAGCACGCGGTCTGCACGCTGATCTGGTCGGGGAGTTTCCCCGCGAGAGCGAGCACCTCAATGACGCGCTCTGCTTCTGCGACATGAACACCACCCCGGACGGAACGCCGACCAACCCCATCGACCGGATCAACGAAATCACCGGACGCTACGGGCCGGACAGCCTGATCGGCCGGTTCATCCGCCGGGCCGAGCCAGAGATCCTCGCGTGCTCATGCCGCGTTCTGGAACGGGTCGCTGCTGCGAAGCGTCAGCCGATGTAGGGCGCTGTCCGCGTCCGGTCCATAGCGTGCTCGATGCGGAGCCGCATCGTGGGGTGTACGTCCAACGTCCTCAGGTCCGCCGGGTCGACCCAGCGGACCTGTGTCGTCTCGTTGCTCGTACGGAGTTCGCCACCGACCGGCCGCGCGCGGAAACAGATGCTGAATTGCTGACGAACCTCGCCGTCGTCGTACTGCATCACGTGTCCGGGGTCCGTGTAGAGCCCGGACACGTCGACCACTTCCACCTTGACCCCGGTCTCTTCCCACACCTCGCGCAAGACCGTATCGCTGATGGCCTCGCCCACATCGTGGCCGCCGCCGGGTAGTGCCCATCGCCCGTTGTCCGAGCGCTGGATCATCAGCACTTGGTCCGCGTCATTCTGGACGAACGCAACGACCGACGGCACGACCGAGTTGGCCGGCGGGGCGTCGGGGTCGTGCAGGTAATCAATGCGTCCCATTGCTCGTAGCTCCTGTGGTGGTGGCTATATCTTGCTCGGTCACCGGGCGGGCGTTCTGCCAGGTGTGCTCGATGCTGTTCGCGTATGTATCGAAGAGACCACCGCCCGGTAGACGGCGTAGGTGAAAAACAGGTGCCATGTAGGCGCCAATGCCGTAGACGTGCGGATTTACCAGCATCTCGTCATCCGAGCGGTAGATGGAGTTGTAGAGCGTCGAGTCGTGCAGGCGAAAGCCGATGCCCGGGTGACTCCGCATTAGAGGGCGGTACAACATCAGAGCGTTGCGGATCTTGCCGTCCATGATCTGGTGACCCTCGTCGATGCCGCGCTGCCGGACGGCCGCGCAGCCAGGGTCCCCCAGCAGGATGCGCACGTGGGTGCCTGCTTCAACCTTCGTCTTGACGAGGTCGTGAAATAGCGGATCCTCTGAGAGGAACAGGCCCGAGTAGACCAGCACGTCCAGGGTCCGCTCAGCGCGGCTGTAGAGCCCTCGCCAGAGGTCGGACGGCACCGTATGCCGGTGCGGGTAGACGGTCGTGATCTCGGCTCTCGTTAGGTCCGTCGCGCTGTCGACGGAACGGCCGTCGTCCCAAAGCGTCGTCACGTCGACCTTGAGCGCTGCCGCCGTCGCGTACTGATGACGCCTGTACGGCAGCTTCCCTTGAGTGATCCAGCGTTCGACCGTCTTTGGGTTGACCGCGATCGCCTCGGCGAGACTCTGCACGGTCATGCCGCGGGCTAGGAGAGCTGACCGTAACCGCTCGTTCGACATGCGCACCCCCACTGGGACGTCTAGGGACTTCCTGACCGTAGCCAGAAGTCCCGAAGCTGTCCACGCATGGGGTAACCAACTCCCCTGACCTGCGGCGATTCTGAATGTGCGCCAAGAAGTCCCGACGCGAAAACCAAGAGACTCCGGCGACATGCTTGACGAAGCTCCATGCAGTACCTGTAAAACAGGTACTGCACAGCCGAACGAGCAACTCGGCTGGAGGGCGGCCTCGTGCCGCATGCGCAGAAGGCGGGGACGCTGCAATCCCGCTAAAGGCCAGGTGGAACAGGGTTTCGGCCCGTACTGGCGAGGTGGCCCGGTGACCGCGAGCAACGGCCGGAGAGTGGGGACAAGGTCCCCCTTGCAGTGCAAAGTCCCTGTTCATCGCTGTGAAGGAGCGACTGTGATCAGACGAAAGCGTGGGCGCCGCCGTGGTCGACCGGCACGGCGGCGCCGCTCTATCCCCGGTCCCTCGCATCGTTCGGGTGCGGTGGACAACCGGTCGGCTTCTTCCGCCTCGCGGTGACTATCGCCGCGCCGGTTGCCTCCCTCGCCCGTCCGGTCACGCTGTGCGCGCTGGCTGTACGGGCGGGGCGGTGGGGAGCCGGACATCCCGACTTCAACGGCGTGAGCCCCCGGAGGTGCAACTCCGGGGGCTCTGTTCGGGCCGTTCCTGCGTGGAAGGAACCACGACCCATGAACCACGTTGTCACACTTCAGGACGCTGTCACGGCGTTCGCCGACTTCATGGAGCCGACGGATGCGGAGCTGGACGCGATCGAGCGGGAGATGCCCGTGATCCTCGCTGACGTCGACCTGTTGGACGCGCAGATCACGACCCTGGACCGGGTCCCGTCGGAGTTCGACATGCGGCGTATCCGTCGGGCCCGCCGCCGGGCGCTGGCCGCCCGCCTCGCCGTGATCAACCAGACGGCCGGTGCGAACCTTGCTGGAGGTGCGGCATGAACCAGGTGCTGGCGCTGGATGACCTGTCCGTCCCGCTGCGGGTGCTGCGCCTGCTGGCGATCGACTTCCCGGACCTGACCGCGCCGAACGTGGACGTCTCGCCCGTGTATCCCCAGGTGCTGCGTCTGTCGCTGCACGAGACGTCGTGCGACAGCTTCGCCGCGTTCGAGTCCTGGCGCCTGGCGCTGGGCATCGAGCCCGGCACCGTCGACTTCCACATTCAGAGCGATGGCCGCACCGCGGTCCTGCAGGGGCGCGGCGCGTACGGCGGCGCGGACGTCGAGCTGACCGCCTACGCGGCCTCGCTCGCCGACGGCACGGTGTCCGCCGGGGCGGGGGGTGCACGGTGACATCGCAGCCTGTGGAACGTGCGGCGGTGCCGCCGCTCACCCGCCCGGAAATGGGGCTCGCCGGGGTCGGCGCGCTGGCCGCGGCCGGTGTCGGCGCGCTCGGTCTGATCTCTTCCTTCGACGCCGTATCTGCCGCCGCCGCGCGGTGGGGGTTCGGTGAGCCGTGGATGCTGCCGGTTGGTATCGACACCGCGATCCCGGTGTTCACGGTGGCCAACCTGCTGTTGATCCGGATGGACATGGCCCTGGCATGGGTGCGGTTCGTGCCCTGGGTGCTGACCCTGGTCACGTGCGGTCTGAACGTCGCCGCCGGCACCGGCCTGTGGGCGAAGATCGCGCACGGCACGATGCCGCTTCTGTGGGTGGTGTTCTCGGAGATCGGCGCCCATATCTACGCCGTGCGGATCGGAGCCGCGACCGGCCGGCGTATGGAGAAGATCCGGTTCTCGCGGTGGCTGCTGGCGCCACTGTCGACGTTCGCACTGTGGCGGCGCATGACCTTGTGGGAAGTCACCTCCTACAGCGCGGCGCTGGCGTGTGAGCGTGAGCGGCTGCTGGCCCGTGCAGACCTGCACGAGCGCTATGGCCGTCGCTGGCGCAGGAAGACGCCGCGGCGTGAGCGCGTGATGCTGCGCATGGGCGAACTCACCCCCGTCGCCCCGACGCCGCCCAGCACCGACGCGGAGCCTGAGCCGGTGGATGCGCCGGAGGTCGCGGAGCCCGCGGCGCCCCGCCCGGCGCGCAAGCGGCCGGCCAAGGCCAAGCCCGCTCCGGCGCAGCGCACCGCCGCCGACCTGCTGAGTGAGGCCCGCACGCTCACGGCCGAATGGACGAACGACGCGGTCAACGCCGAAACGCTGCGCAAGGCTTTGCGGTGCGGTTCGGCGCCGGCACGGCAGGTCCGTGACGCCCTGCTCGCCGAACGCGCCAACTCCCACCCCCTAGACGCGGCGGATGTCGTGCCCGCTGAGGCTGAGGGGGTGGCGGCATGAGCACGCTTGCCACGCTCCCGTTATCCACGCTGCCCCTGGCGGCAGGGTGGGCGGTTCACGTGCGGTGGCTGCACCGCTGCCTGAGCACCGCGCGCCGGGACCCGCTGACCGGTCTGGTTACCCGTGACGGGTTCACCCGCCGCGCCACCACCCTGCTCAAGGACCCGCGGGCGGTCGTTGTCCTCGCCGACGTCGACAAGTTCAAACAGATCAACGACCACTTCGGGCACGCTGCGGGGGATGCGCTGCTGAAGGCGACCGCTGACCGGCTTGCCCACTACGTCGGCCGCGCGGGAGTCGCGGGCCGTCTCGGGGGAGATGAGTTCGCCGCCGTGCTCATCGACGCCCACGGTGCCGCCGCCGACATGCTGACCCTGCTCCACGGCGTGCTGGCCCGCCCGGTCGATGGCCAGGACCCGGACGTGCACACCACGGTCTCGCTCGGCTGGGTGCGCGCCGCGGACTTCCCCGCCGACGACCTGTCCGCGCTGCTGCGCCGAGCGGATGAGGCGATGTACGCGGCCAAGCAAGCCCGCTCCGGGACCCGCCGGGCGGGCCTGGGACGGCTGTTCGCCACCATCGCCGGACGCCGCTCCGGCCGCACCGGGACCCGCTCTGACAGGCCCGTGAGGGTGGCGGTCTGATGTCCGCCTACACCAAGTGCTACGACCCTGCCGGGGCCCGGTTCGGGATACCCACCTACCCGTGGCACTTCGCGCCGGACGGCTACGCCACCCGCCGCCAACTGCGCGCCTGTGGGCTGCGCCCCGGCGGGCAGGAAGTGGCCGCGCAGATCATGCGCACCCACCGCGGCCGTAAGGCAGGGGTGCAGGTGGCCTACCTCTACTGCGTCGACCGCGCCAAGCCGGTCCGCCCGATGACGTCCCAGAAATGGGGCGCGCTCGCACTGGCGATGCTGGCCCGCCGCACCTGCCCGAACTGCCGGATCACCTACAGCTACTGCATCCCGACGTTGCTCGGAATGTGCGTTCCCTGCGCCTACCCCGAGGAACAGTGCGCCGCCTGACCACCTCTCGTGCGGGGCCCGGTCACGACCGACCAAAGCAGCGACCGGGCCCCTCATCCCTCATGAGCGAAGGACGAACTCAGTGAAGCACCCCGACGACGACAACGAACTCTTCAACCGACTCGAAGCCGAACTGGCCGCCGACTCCGGCGGGGACGTAGTCGACCTGAACGCCGCCCGGTCGGCCCGTGCCGAGTCGGCCGACCGGGCGGCCGACTCCCACCCCGGCGGTTCGGGCATCGAGTCGGCCGACCCGAGCACGCCCCTGTTGGTCGACTCGCCGACGCTGAAGGCGGCTGGTCCCGGCTACCTCGGTCGGCTCGCCAGCGCCAAGCGCCGCGCGGTCGTCCCGCTCTGGCTGCGCTCGCTCTCCGAGCTGAAGACCGCGTCCGGGTGGGTGGCCCGCCACTACGCCCACACCGCCGGATACCACGCCCTGCGCGCCCCGGTCTACGCCGCGCGGCTCGCCCTCCAGGCGCCGACCGGCGCCGCGCGGTTCGTGGGCGGCACGATGCGGTGGGTCGCCGACCGCGAGGGCGAAGCCGTCCGCCTCGCCGCCGTGCGCCGCGAGGACGCGGCGGAGTACCTGAAACTGTCCCGCCAGCGTGACGGCCGGGTCCGGCTGCGCACGCTGGTCGCCGTGCTCGCCATGTTCGTCGGGCTGGGGTCGGCACTGGCCATCTACGTGCTCGCCCCCGACTGGCTGCAAGCCCTGTCGGTCGGCGCGGTCGTGCTGGCGCTGGGGTCGGCCGGCCGGAAGGCGGACGCGCCGGTCGTCCACAAGGCTGTGGAACTCCCCGACGCACCCAAGCTCACCAGTGACATCGTGCTGCGTGCTCTGGGTGCTCTGGGCATTCCGGCGATCAACCAGGCGCAGGGCAAGGGGCGGGACGGGTTCGCGTTCACCGCTCCGATCACCCGGGACGGGCCCGGCTGGCGCGCGGAAGGTGACCTGCCGTACGGGGTGACCGTCACGGACGTGATCGAGCGCCGTGACCGTCTGGCGTCCGGTCTGCGCCGGCCGCTGGGCTGCGTGTGGCCCGAAGCGGTGCCCGATGAGCACACGGGCCGTCTCGTGCTCTGGGTCGGTGACCAGGACCTGAAGAGCGCGCGTAAGCCGGTCTGGCCGCTGCTGAAGTCGGGCACCGTGGACCTGTTCAAGCCCGTCCCCTACGGCACCGACCAGCGTGGACGCTGGGTCGAGGTCACCCTGATGTTCATCGCTGGAGTCATCGGGGCGATCCCCCGCATGGGCAAGACGTTCCTACTGCGGCTGCTGCTGCTCATTGCCGCCCTCGACCCGCGAGCGGAGCTGCACTCCTACGACATGAAGGGCACCGGCGACCTGGACCCGGTCGGGGAAAAGGTCTCCCACCGGCACGGCGTCGGCGAGGAAGACGAAACCTTGCAATACGCGCTGGCCGACTTCCGCGCGCTGCGCGAGGAACTGCGCCGCCGTACGAAGGTGATCCGCTCTCTGCCCCGGGACATCTGCCCGGAGTCGAAGGTGACCAGCGAACTCGCCTCGAAGCGGTCCCTTGGCCTGCACCCCATCGTGATCGGGGTGGATGAGTGCCAGGTGCTGTTCGAGCACGCCGACTACGGCAAGGAGTTTGAGGAGATCGCCACCGACCTGGTCAAGCGCGGACCGGCCACCGGGATCGTGCTGCTGCTGGCCACCCAGCGCCCCGACGCGAAGTCCCTGCCCACCGGGATCAGCGCCAACGCGGGCGCCCGCTGGTGCTTGAAGGTCATGGGCCAAACCGAGAACGACATGGTCCTCGGCACGTCGTCCTACAAGCGCGGCGTACGCGCAACGATGTTCGCGTGGGGTGACAAGGGTCTGCACTACTTCGTCGGCGAAGGCTCGGACGCCCGGATCGTCTCCAGCACCTTTGTGGACGCGCCCGGCGCCGAAGCCATCGCCGCCCGCGCCCGCACCGTCCGCGAGAAGGCCGGACTCCTGTCCGGCTACGCCCTCGGCGAGGCACCCGAGACAGTGACTGGTCCGGCGTATGACCTGCTCGCCGATGTCGCGGCCGTGGTCGCGGAGAAGGAAGAGCGGGTGTGGAACGAGCGGATCGCCGCCCGCCTCGCCGAACTCCGCCCCGACCTCTACGGCGGCTGGAAGGGCGAGAACGTCACCAGCGCGCTCAAGCCGCACGGCATCCGCACCCGCGACGTGGCGGGCACCACGGACGACGGCACCCGCACCACCCGGCGCGGCATCACCCGCGCCGACCTCCTCAAGGCGATTGCGGAGCGTAACGAAAAGCCGGGCGCGGCATAGGCCCGAACCGGTGCTACCGGTAGCACCCACACCTGCTACCGGTAGCACCCCCGCTAGCACCCCATTCGTGCTCTCACCTGTTATCTAGCGGATAGCACCCCACCTGCGGAAACCCCTGGAAACCCGCCCGGAGGGACCCTGATGACCCCCATCCTCGCCGCTATCGCCTGCCTGATAATCGTCACATTCGGTTATGGCGTGCTGTGTGCGGCCTCGCCGTTCGGTGACTGCCGCAAGTGCCACGGCATGGGCCACGCCCTCAAGCACGACCGCAAAGGCCGCCTCAAGCGCGGCAAGGACTGCCGCCGCTGCCACGCCACCGGCAAACGCATCCGCGTCGGCCGCTGGCTCTACAACCGCTGGGCCCGCATCTACCGCGCCGGCACCACCGACTGAACCCCCGGAGGCACACCCCTGAACCGCAGCCCTGAGCCCACTCAGCCGCCCGTCATCGTCTGCCGTGACGCAGGCAACGACCTTCATCACTTCGCCGACCTCCAGGACCGGTTCCACGCCGATCCGGTCAGTCTCGGCGACTTGCACCGCGCACGTGCCGACATGCGCGCCCGGTTCGACAACCTCGACCGCCCGGAGGGCTCCTGATGGTCTTGAACATCTCCGCCGTGCTGCTGTTCGGCGCCGCGTCCGCCCTCGCCGTCAAGACCAAGTCCGCCGGGGGCGGCGCCGCCCTGGTGCTGTTCCTGTTCGGCTTCTTCGTCGCCGGGACCGGTGCCTACGAGCCCATCCACAGCCTCGTCCAGGCATCCGCCGACGCTCTGTCCGCCCTCGGCAACTGAAGGAAGACCACGACGTGAACCAGCCCACCCGCCAGCCAGCCGCATACGACACCACCGCCGTGGCTGTGCATCACCCCGTCCCGCTCACGACCACGCCCGCGGCGCCGCTCACGCTCGTGCAGCCCGGCGGCATCCCGTCCGTGGCAAGCGTCGTCCTCCCGGACGGCCGGATCGTCACCGGCTACGCCATCCACCCCGCCCACACCGAACCGGTCGCACCGAAGCCGGACGTCTCTCGGGCGGCCGTGAACGTCGCCCTCGGGGGTGTCGGGTTCCTCGCGGTGTCCGGCGGTCTGCTGCTGCTGACCACCTTCATCACCGCCCTGACTGCGCTGGTCACCCAGCTCGTCATCCTCGCCGCCGTCATCTTCGGTGGCTGGATCGCCGTGCAGGTCTTCAGCGCCAACCGCCACGGTGCTGGGACGACAGTCCACATCCGCAAGGCCACCTTCAAGCGCAACCACTTCCACGGCTGAACAGGAGTCCTCTGTGTTCGAGATCCGCATCGTCTGCGACCCCGCCGAAGCCGACAGCATCACCACTGCCCTGCGCCGCGTGTTCGCCACGGGCACCGCCCGGCAGTACCCGGCGCGAGACGGCCACAACGTCCGCCTGTACCTCACCGCTGAAGAGCGCGAGGGCGACACCGCCGCCCCGGCCGCCGAGGTCGACGGCATGACCCAGTGGCCCTGGTACCTGCCCGCCGACCGCTAGCTACGCCAAGGGCGGCCCCCTCTCGCCAAAGACCGGGGCCGCCCTTGTCCACCTGCCGTCAACAGACCTGTGGAGGTCTTCAGCATGACGCAACCGACCGACGTTCGGGGAGAGCACTTGCGTGCTGCTCTCTGCCTAGCAGCCTCCGGCGTGCCGGTGATGCCGTTACGAGCCGGGAAGGTGCCCTTCGGTAACTGCCGTCGCTGCGCGGAAAACGCGTGCGGCGGTCGGCCGAACATGAAGATTCCCGGCCCCTGCACCTGCTCGGCGCCCTGCCACGGCTGGGCCGCCGCCACCACCGACCCGTACGTCATCACCTCCCGCGCGTGGGCGGCTGCGTGGCGGCATGCGGCGGCGGTCGCCTACCACCCCGGCGGCGCCGGCGTGAGCGTGGTCGACCTCGACAACCCCGCCGCCGTTCAGTGGGCCCGCGAGAGCCTGCCCGCGACCCGGACCGTGACCACCACCCGGGGTGAGCACTGGATCTACCGGGGCACCATGTCGTCCTCGAACGCCGTACGGCCCGGCGTCGACATCAAGTCTCGTATGGCGTACGCCCGTTGGCTGGGTCGGGGCGTGGGTGCGACGGCCGTTCTCCCGGACGCTGTGCGCGCGCTGGGAGTGAAGGAACCGGCTACGGCCCGTAGGGCGCCACAGAGGCTCACAGCGGCTTTGGGGGGACGTGGGGGCGAGTGCCCGCACCGCACGACCGTCTATCTTGACCGGGGTATCGGCATGGCTGTGCAGCGGATCAGTGAGGCTCGGAGTGCGGTCCACGCGACCGTGTACCGGACGTTCCTCGCGGTGCTGTCGACGCACGGCCGGTGCGGCTGCCTCACCGAGGACCATGTCACGCGGCTGTTCGCCGCCGCTCAGGCCAAGGGCGAATCTCCCCGGCACTGCACTGACGCGTGGACCAACGCTCTGACCACGTTGGGACTGTGACTATGTCCGAGGACGACAAGAGCCCCGCCCGCGAGGTCATCACCGACTACGCGCAGGCGCACTTCCGGTACTTCCGCACGGCGGACGGGACCGTGTACGCGCAGCGCAACGGCCACCCCGTGGCACGCCCGATCCGTTCCCAGGGCACGACCGGCAGCCACCGCCAGGAACTCATGGTGGGCCTGTTCCGGGACGGGCGCGGCGTGTTCAACGGCACCGCACTCAAGGAAGCACTGGACTTGATCGAAGCACTCGCGCTCACCGAGGACGTGCAGCCCGTGCACATCCGCGTCGCCCCGGGGTTCGACGGAGCCACCTGGTTGGACCTGGGACGCGCCGACGGGCAGTCCGTGCGTATCCACCCCACCGGCTGGGACATCGCCGTCCCCGACCCGCGTGAGGTGTGCTGGCGGCGCACCCAGCTCACCGGGGAACTCCCGATGCCGGTCAAGAACAGCGACGGCAAGGGCATCGACCTGCTGATGCGGCTGTGCAACTTCGCCACCGCCGAGACCGAGTGCCTGGCCATCGCGTGGCTGGTCGGGTGCCTCGGTCCGTCCGTGCCGGTGCCGGCGCCGTTCCTCACCGGTCCGCAGGGCGCGGGGAAATCCACCGGCGGGCGGATGCTGGTGCGGATCATCGAGGGAATGACCGGTGACCTGCGCCGGGCCCCGAAGGATGAAGAGAACCTGCTCGCCGCGGTGGCGGCCGGCTGGGTGACCGCCCTGGACAACCTGTCCCACATGAGCCCGGACCTGTCCGACGCCATGTGCTGCATCGTCACCGGAGCCGAGAACGTCAAACGCGCCCTGTTCACCGACGGGGACGTCTTCCGCGTCGGCTACCGCCGCCCCCTGCTCCTGACCGGAATCGACGTCGGTGTCATCCGCCCCGACCTGGCGGAACGGCTACTGCCATTGCGGCTGGAGCGGCCCCGGGTGCGACGCACCGAGGATGAGCTGTGGACCGAGTACGCGGAGGTGCTGCCCGTGGTCCTCGGCTCGCTCCTGGACCTGACGGTCAAGGTGCGGGCGGTGGAGGCGGAGACCCCCACGGACCTGCGGATGGCGGACTTCGCGCACCTCTGCGCGCAGCTCGACGCGGCCACCGGCCTCGGGGCTCTCACCGCCTACCGGGCCAGCCTGGACGACCTCAACGACGATGTCATCGAGGGCGACCTCCTGGCTCAGACCGTGCTCGCGCACGCCGCCGGCCTGGACACGGGTGCCGAGCAGCGGATGACATCCACGGAGTGGCTGCACTGCCTCAGCCGCGTCTACACCGGCGACGACTTCCGCTCCCTGCCCAAGGGCTGGCCGACTACGGGAAAGGTGCTCTCCGACCGGCTCAAGCGGCTACAGCCCACCCTCGCAGCCCGGGGCGTCACCATCGACTCGGGCCGCACCCGAGAGGGCCGCTACATCGTCATGACCCGCACTCAGGCCGCGCCACCGCACGAGCAGCAGGCCTTGTGACCGGCGCCACGGCCGAACAGCAAGAGGAGCACCACGTGACAGGCGTGCTCCTCTTGCTGTTCGGCGCTCGCGCCGCCCAAGGTCGCGCCGCGAAGCGGCTCCTTCTTCACGCCCTGAGCCGCACCGCACCACCACAGACACCCCCCTCTTTTTTCCTAAGTAGGGGAACGCTGCGTCACAGCGTCACACGATCTTGGAAAACGGCGGGTGACCTGCGCAGACAGGCGTGACGCAGACGGCCCCCCTCTGCGTCACCTGCGTCACCTGCGTCACGCGTGACGCACCCCCACCCCTCTGCGTCACCCCAAACCCGCAGGCCAGCAGCCTGCGTGACGCGGGTGACGCTGTGACGCAGACATCCGCACCTCGGACACAGCCCGGCAACCCGGGGCGGGACTCGCTCTCTCCCCTTCCCGACAGGAAGGACGCCATGAAGAGGTACCTAACGACCGCGGAAGTCGCTGAGCGCTACCGAACCTCGCCTGCAACCGTCCGCTACTGGCGCTACGCCGGAACCGGCCCGCAGTGCTTCATGAGGCGTGGTCGACATGTTCTGTACGACGCTGCCGCGCTCGACAAGTACGACGCAGAGGAGATCGGAGGCCGACGCGCAGCATGACCCGAAACAGCAACGAACCCCACCTCATGGCTGACTCAGCTTGCTCTGAGGGGGAGGGATCTGATGGCTGACGTGTACGACCGTTGGCACCTCTCCCGACCGCCGGCCGACGCTGAGCCGTGCGAAGCGCACAGCAGCAAGACGCAGACGCTGTATCCCAGTGTCGATCACGGCACAGGGAAACGTTGGCAGGTGCGCTACCGGGACTTGTCCGGCAAGCAGTGCAAGGAGAACTTTGAGAAGAAGAGTGCCGCGGACTCCCGTGCCGCCAAGGTGACGGCTGAACTCGACACCGGCACCTTCGTGAACCGGGAGTTGGGCAAGCAGAAGTTCAGGGCCATCGCCGAACGCTGGCAGGAGACAGCCGTACACCGCGAGCGAACCGAGACGAACGTAGAGCGGGCCCTACGGCTGCACATCTATCCGACGTTCGGTGATCGGGCGATCGGACGAATTGAGCGGGCAGACGGACAGAGGTGGATCAAAGAACGGTCGGCCGTCATCGCTCCGTCGACCTTTGCGACGCCATGGAACGTCTGCACCAGCATCCTGAAGATGGCTCACCAAGAGGGGATCATTCCGAAGTACCCATGGGAGGGACTGAAGCCGCCGGAGGTCTTCTATCCAGAGATCCACCCGCTTCATCCGGAAGCAGTGAGGGCGCTCATCGTGACCGCGTCTCCCCGATACCGCGCTCTGGTTAGGCAAGCTGCGTCCACCGGTCTACGGCAAGGTGAGCTGTTCGGGCTGGAGGACGAGGAGCCTGCTGAGACTGTGACGGTCAAACAACAGTTGATCGGTCCCGACAAGGGGGTCCCGTACCTCGGGGAACCGAAGACCAGGCAAAGCTATCGGCCTGTTCCTCAGGGACGCTCGGTCGTAAACGAGATCGCCCGGCATCGCGAGAAGTTCCCGCCGCAGGTCGTGTACATCGAGGACCGGAAAAACCCCAGGAAGCCTGTATGGCGCCATGCTCGGTTGCTGTACACCAGCGAGACCGGGGGAGCAATTCGGCGCGGGAGTTGGGCGAAGGTGTGGGCCCGGAATGTCAAGCGAGCGAACGCTTACCTGGAGAAGTCGGGCAGCAAGGTTCGTGTCCCTGAGGACACCACGCTTCACGATCTGCGGCATTTCTACGCCTCGGTGCTGATCAAGAACGGGGCGACGCCGAAGCAGGTGCAGATGAGGCTTGGTCATGCTAAGCCCTCGATCACGCTGAATGTCTACACACACTTGTGGGAGGCAGAGGAGGACCGGACCGCCGCCATCATGGAGGCGGCGCTGGGTGATGTGCACTGAGAGTGCCCTAGGAGGGGCGGCGGATGGCGAATCCCCGCAGACGGCGTCGCTCTTGGAATCTGCGGGTGTCGCCCCTCCATGCATCATCCCCCGGTGCGTCTCGCCTAGCCGCTTACTGAGCGGAGCGGCGCCTGTTCGCGTTGGTTACCGTTGGACCTGTTCGAATCCGCTGTGCCCTCCGGGTGCAGCGAGGCCCGTCACTCGCCGTGGCATCCGGCGGGGTGCGAGCCGGGCGGAACCAAGCTCCGTTTCTTGGGGGCACTGTCTGTGCTCGGCTCTTCGTGCAGCGAGCGGCCCCGCGCGCTCTGACTTAGGCTAGTGGGGGCGCAGGGTCCCGTTAGGTCGACCATGAGACGGGTTGCAAGTCAGTGTGAGAGTGGGTTATCGGCAATGCCTTCCCCAGTGCGCCAAGTGAGCGCCCGAGTCATTGTGGCTACATGGCTCATCTGTGTTGCCATTGCCGCCGCATTCCCTCTCATAGTTGCTACCTACGCTGCATCGAATAATGGTGATGAAATTTCCTTCTATTCGATTGTTGGGGGTGGTGACCTCTTTTTGATATCTGCCATCATCCTGGTGGGTGGCCTCGGTGATATTCTCCTTGGGTATGGAAGTAGGCTCGTGGCGGCCGCCAATGGTCAGTTGAAGGAGTTCAACTGGCTGGAGGTTATCGGTCCTATATTCATTGGCGCCGGCGCGATATTGGTTATGCTAGTTAGTATCGGATGGTACGGGGATGTTCGCGCTCACGATGAGAACGGGTACACAATAAGTGATTCTCCCACGATAGCGTGGGCCTCTATCGTAACATTCGCTCTATCGGTTCTTGTCGGGAGCTTCGCCGTCTGGTCGGAGGCGCGTAGCAGATGAATACGGTAACTGCTCTAATTGTCGCGGGACTCGGCTCAGTCACCTCCATCGGTGGGGTCGTACTTACCCGAGTTGGTGAAAAGCGTTCGGTCAAGCGAGAGCAGCAGACCGCCGAGATGCAGGAGCGGCGGCGATCGCCCGGCTGGATTGACGAGGTGAATCTGATTCTTATCGAAGAGGCTAAGGGAGGGGAGATACATAGGATTGAGCGTGCCGCTTCGACCTCTGAAGCGGCACATCTAATGCAGGAGGTGAAGGCGCTCGGAAGAGGAGGGCCGAACAACGACCACTGAATCTGTTATCGCGTCTTGCAAGACGGTCGCCGCCTCATGCGTACCTTCACTGCGAGTCGAGCGCCTGCGACTCGATCATAAGAGCGCGTCCCTCGCGTCGAAGCCCTCGTGCTGCGAACGGGGCGACGCCGAAGCGGGTACAGATGAGACGCCGCCAACCCGTCGAACGATCACGCTGAACGTCTGAGGCCGCGCTGAAGCTGAACGATGTGCCCTGAGAGTGCCCGAGCCGGGGCGGCAGACTCCGAGTCCCCAGCTCAGGGTGTTGCTCTTACACCCTGTGCGGGGGTGCCGCCCCTCCGGCGTGCCGCCGCACGAGCACGGCCTGGCGGGTGAGCGGCAGGCGGGCGTGGTCGGGGGCGGCGTCCATGCGGGCCGCCTGGCCCTTGGTGAACATGAACATGGCCGCGTCGTCGGTGTGGTCCATGTAGCTCACGACTTGTCGCCGTTCGGCGCGTTGCCCTCGCAATCGACCGTCATCCTGCGTCTCCTTTCCCGGGGGCGACGGGCGCGAGCGGGAGCGGGAGCTGGAGATCGTGCGCTGCGACGACGCCGTCCTGCGGATCCGCTGGTTTCCAGCGGATCAAAGGTGACATGTTCAACCTCCCTTCGTGGACAGGAGTTCGGCGCATGCCCGGATGGCACACACGCGACCTGCCGGACCAGACCGGGCGCGTCGCCGTCGCCACCGGAGCCAACAGCGGGCTCGGGTACGTCACCGCCCGCGAGCTGGCCCGCAAGGGGGCCCGGGTGGTGCTCGCCTGCAGAAGCGGGACGCGGGGCGGGGAGGCGGTCGGGCGTCTCCTCGGGGAAGTGCCCCGGGCGTCCGTCGAGCTCGCCCGGCTCGACCTCGGGGACCTGCGGTCCGTGCGGGACTTCGCGGGCCGGCTGGCGTACGAGCGGCTCGACCTGCTGGTCAACAACGCCGGCGTGATGGCACCCCCGTACGGGACGACGGCGGACGGGTTCGAGACGCAGTTCGGGGTCAATCACCTGGGGCACTTCGCGCTCACCGGACTGCTGTTGCCAGCCTTGCTGGCCACGCCGGGCGCCCGTGTCGTCACCGTCTCCAGCGTGATGCACGCCCTCGCCGGCATCGACATCAGCGACCTCAACAGCGAGCGCCGCTACCGGCGGTGGATCGCCTACGCCCGGTCCAAGACCGCGAACCTCCTCTTCACGCACGAGCTGGCGCGCAGGCTCGCCGACCGCGAGGCGGACCTCGTCGCGGCCGCCGCCCATCCCGGTTACGCCGCAACCAACCTTCAGACGGCCGGACCGCGTGCCGAGGGGCGCCGGGGTGCCGAGCGGGTCATGGAGATCGGCAACCGGGTCTTCGCGCAGACGGCGGAGGCGGGCGCCCTGCCCACGTTGTACGCGGCGACCGCCCCCGATGTGCGGCCCGACTCGTTCTTCGGGCCGTCCTTCGCGATGTGGCGGGGTGCGCCGGCGCTGTCCTGGCGGGCTCCGTGGACCCTCGACGACAGGGTCGCGGTCAGGCTGTGGGAGGCGTCGGTGCGGCTGAGCGGCGTGGATTTCGGCGCCCTCGAAGAGTGACGTACGGCCGCAACGCACCCTTCGTCAGCGCGGCGCGGGGAGGCGACGACGCCGGGTGCCCGGTACCGCGGCAGACCGCCACCGCGCCCTGCTCAAGAACGGCGGCGACCTCCTCGGTGGTGGAGGCCCGGCCGAGGGGAGCGTGGCCCCCCGCGCGCTCGTGGAGATCCGGCCGAGGGGGAGCGTGCCCCCCGGCGCGCTCACCCTCGGCCGGAATGGTCAGTCGAGATATCTAGACCGACCGCACGTCGTACGTCGGCACCCGCACGGACTCGTCGTCCAGGCACTGCCCGGTCTCCAGCTCGAAGCGCTGCTTCAGCAGCGGGGACGCCACGAACGGGCGGCCCTGGTGGCTGCCGGTGAGGCCGCGGGAGAGGACCGCCGCCCCGGTGAACGGGTCGCGGTTGTCGATGGCGTACAGCCGGTCCGACCGGTCCCGGAACACGGCCACCTGGCGGCCGTCCGGCAGCAGGGCGGCCACCCCGCGTCCGGGTGCCAGCCGATGCAGGTCACAGACGGTGAACCAACGCTTCTCCATGCGGAGTTGGACCTTCAGGTCGGTCGTCTCGAGTGCCAGGGTCATCGCTGGGCGCTTCCTTCCAGGACGTCTTCAGCGGGTCGCATGCCGATGGACAGCAGCGGGAGGTCGGGCTTCATCTGGTCGCGTTCGGGAACGAAGGCGACCACCGGGTCCGGGGTGTCCGGCGCGTTCACGAAGGACACGAACCGGGCCAGCTTCTCCGGGTCGTTGACGGTCTCGGCCCACTCGTCGCGGTAGTGCGCGACGTGGGCCCGCATCAGCTGCTCCAGCTCGTCGCAGATGCCGAGCGAGTCGTGCACCACGACGTCCCGTACGTGGTCCAGGCCGCCCGGGATCCGCTCCAGCCAGGTCGAGGTGCGCTCCAGACGCTCGGCGGTGCGGATGTAGAACATCAGGAACCGGTCGATCAGCCGGACGAGTTCGGCATCGGACAGGTCCTGCGCCAGCAGGTCCGCGTGGCGCGGGGTCGCGCCGCCGTTGCCGCCGACGTACAGGTTCCAGCCGTTGGCGGTGGCGATCACACCGAAGTCCTTCGACTGGGCCTCGGCGCACTCGCGCTGGCAGCCGGAGACCGCCGACTTCAGCTTGTGCGGGGAGCGCAGTCCCCGGTAGCGCAGCTCCAGGTCGATCGCCATGCGGACGGAGTCCTGGACGCCGTAGCGGCACCAGGTCTGGCCCACGCACGACTTCACGGTGCGCAGCGCCTTGCCGTACGCGTGCCCCGACTCGAAGCCGGCGTCCACCAGTCGCGCCCAGATCAGTGGCAGTTGTTCCACGCGTGCGCCGAACATGTCGATCCGCTGACCGCCGGTGATCTTCGTGTAGAGGCCGAAGTCGCGGGCGATCTCACCGATCACGATCAGCTTCTCGGGCGCGATCTCCCCGCCGGGGATGCGGGGCACGACCGAGTACGAGCCGTTCTTCTGCAGGTTGGCGAGGAAGTGGTCGTTGGTGTCCTGCAGGGCCGCCTGCTCCCCGTCCAGGACGTAGCCGCTCGCGCCGATCGTCGGGGCGAGGGAGGCGATGATCGAGCCGACGGCCGGCTTGCAGACCTCGCAGCCGTCGCCGCCCCGGGCGCCCTCGCGGCCGTACCGGTCCAGCAGGTCCTGGTACGACGTGATGCGCAGGGTCAGGACGATCTCGTACAGCTCCTCGCGGGTCTGCGCGAAGCAGCCGCACAGGCCCTTGTCGACCTCGACGCCGCTCGCCTCCAGCTCGGCGTCGACGAGCCGGCCGAGCACCTTGACGCAACTGCCGCACCCGGTACCGGCCTTGGTGCACTTCTTCACCTCGGGCACGGTCGTGCACCGGTGCTCGGTGACCGCGCCCCGGATCGTGCCCTTGCTGACGTTGTGACAGGAGCAGATGATCGCCTCGTCCGGCAGGGCGGACGGCCCGAGCTGGGCCCCCGAGTCCGCTCCGGCGGGCAGGACGAGGGACTCGGGGGAGATCGGGGGCACCGAACCGGTCAGGGCGCGCAGGGTGCCGTACGCCTCCGCGTCGCCGACCAGGATGCCGCCGAGCAGCGTGCCGTCGCGGCCGATGACCAGCTTCTTGTACAGGCCGGCGCGGGAGTCGGAGTAGACGACGTCCAGGCAGTCCTCGGCGGTGCCGTGCGCGTCGCCGAAGGACGCCACGTCCACGCCGAGCAGCTTCAGCTTGGTGGAGAGGTCGGCGCCGGTGAAGGACGCCTCGTCCTCCGCAATGGTCGCGGCGGCCGTCCCGGCCTGCTCGTAACCCGGGGCCACCAGGCCGTACACCCGGCCGTCCGCGGCCAGCGCGCACTCGCCGATCGCGAACACGTGCGGGTCGGTGACCGTACGGCACTGCTCGTCGACGGTGATGCCGCCGCGCTCGCCGACCGCCAGGCCGCAGTCGCGCGCCAGCTGGTCGCGGGGGCGGACACCGGCGCTGAACACCACGAGATCGGTGGCGAGTTCGGACCCGTCGGACAGCTTCATGCCGGTGACGGCGCCCGAGGCGTCCGTCACGATCTCCTGGGTACCCACGCCGGTGTGGACCGTCAGGCCCATGTCCTCGATGGTTCGCAGCAGGGCCGCGCCACCGCCCTCGTCCACCTGCACCGGCATCAGGCGCGGCGCGAACTCCACGATGTGCGAGGTGAGTCCGAGACCCTTGAGCGCACCCGCGGCCTCCAGGCCGAGCAGACCGCCGCCGACCACCGCACCGGTCGTGGCGCGAGTCCGGGCGTACTCCTCGATGGCGAGCAGGTCCTCGATCGTGCGGTAGACGAAACAGCCGGTGGCGTCCTTGTTCGGCACCGGCGGCACGAACGGGTAGGAGCCGGTGGCCAGGACCAGGACGTCGTAGTCGACGACCAGGCCCGAGCGGGCGGTCACCTTCTTCGCCTCGCGGTCGATGGTCTCCGCCGGGTCGCCGACGTACAGCTCGATGCCGTGGTCCTTGATGAACTCCAGGTCGGTCATGGAGAGGTCCTCGGGCGTCTTGCCCGAGAAGTACGAGGTCAGCTGGACGCGGTCGTAGGCAGGACGCGGCTCCTCGCACAGCACGACCACGCGGTGCGTGGCGGTCAGGCCGCGCTCGGCGAGCGCTTCGAGGAAGCGCTGGCCGACCATGCCGTGGCCGACGAGCACGATCGTGGGGGTGGCCCCCGGGGTGGCGGTCATTCAGGAGCCTCCATCGTTGGTGAGCAGGTGGAGCAAGGGGCCGTCCGACGGGAGCGGCTCTGCTCCCTCCCAGGCGCGGGCGAGCGCGCCGACGGTGCCGAGTTCGCCGACGAGCACCCCGCCGACCAGGCGGTCGTCGCGGACGACCACCTTGCGGTAGGTGCCCCGGGTGGCGTCGGTGAGCTGCACCACGTCGTCGCCCGGGCGGGCCTCGGTCTCACCGAACGCGGCGAGGTCGAACGGGGAGCCGGGACCGGTGAGGGTCAGCCGGGTCAGGGAACGGGTGCCGGTGTAGCGGGCGTTCGGGTCGCCCGCGAGCAGCTCGGCCAGGGCGTCGGCCTGTTCGAGGGCCGGGGCGGCGAGACCGTACAGCGTCCCGTCGTGCTGGGCGCAGTCGCCGATGGCGTGGATGTGCGGGTCGCAGGTGCGCAGTTCGTCGTCGACGAGGATGCCCTTGTGGACGGCGAGGCCCGCCTGTTCGGCGAGGCCCGTGCGCGGCCGTACTCCGCAGGCGAGGACCACGACGTCGGCGTCGAGCGCGTACCCGTCGGCCAGCTCCACGGAGCGGACCGCGCCGCCGACCGAGCGCACGTCCCGCACCCGGCACTCGGTGTGCACCTCGACGCCGAGGTCCTTCAGGTGCCGCAGCACCAGCCGGGAGGCGTTGGGGTCGAGCTGGCGCTCCATGAGCCGTTCGCCCTGCTGGGCGAGCACCACCTGCGCGCCGCGCACGGCCAGCGCGCGGGCCGCGGAGACCCCGAGCAGGCCGCCGCCTACGACGACCGCCCGCACGCCCGGCCGTACCGCCTTGGACAGCCCCAGGCAGTCGTCCATCGTGCGGAACGCGTGGATGCCCTCGGGGAGTTGCCGACCGGGTGTGAACAGGCCGCGCAGCGGCGGCAGCACGGGGTTGGAGCCGGTGGCCAGCACCAGTGTGTCGTATGCGATCGGTGAGCCGTCGGCGCGGTGCAGCCGCCGTGCCGCGCGGTCGATGCCGGTGATCCGGGTGCGTACGTGGCCGCCGGGCGCGGGGAGGGCGATCACCTCCGGGGCGTACCGGCCGGCCAGCACCTCGGCGAGCAGGACCCGGTTGTAGGGCGGGTGCTCCTCGTCGCCGACGAGGAGCGCGGGCGTGCCCAGCTCGCCGAGCCGCCGGGCGAGCCGTACGCCCGCGAGGCCGGCGCCGATCACCACCACACGCGTTTTCGAGGTCATGTATCGCAGCGTGCGGCCCCGACGTTACCCGGCCGCATCACTCCTGTTTCCCACGAGGAACGCTGCCCTCAGCGGCGGCGGCCGGAGGGTGTGAGGGTCCCGTGCGCGCGCCCGGGAGGCCTGTGAGATGGCCCGGACCAGGCGATACGAACCAGCCGAGACCCTAGGACGGGAGAGCCCGGCTGCCCGTCAGATGGGCGAACACCACCACGTTGCCCTGGTAGCCGGTGGTCTTCGAATAGCCGCCGCCGCAGGTGATGACGCGCAGCTCGGGGCGCTTGGCCGCGCCGTACACCTTCTCGTCGGGGAAGTTGCGGGCCGCGTACACCTCCACCGCGTCCACGGTGAACACGGCCACGGAGCCGTCCTCGCGGTCCACCTCGATGACGGCGCCCCGCTTGAGCGCGCCGAGGTCGTAGAAGACGGCAGGGCCCTCGGCGTTGTCGACATGACCCGCGACGATGGCGGTACCCGTCTCACCGGGTGCGGTGCCGGCCTCGTACCAGCCGGCGAGGTTCTTCTTCTCGGCGGGCGGCACGTCCAGGCTTCCGGAGCGGGTGAGTGCCAGGCCCATCAGGGGGGCGTTCACGCGGATCGCGGGGATGCGGATGCGGGTGGGCGGGGACGGCTCGAGCGCGGAGGCCGTGAGCCGTTCCTCACCCGGGTCGGGCCGGCCCTCGGCGGCCGCCGGCTGCGGCGGCGCGTGTGTCGCGGTCCCGGCGCCGAGCAGCCACACGGCCGAGCCGAGGGCGACGACGGTGACCGCGGCTATGGCGGTGTCCCCGATCCTGCGCATACGAACCCCTCTCCCGGAGGCGGACCCCCTGCGAGGCGGGACCCGGGCGGGTCCCCGAGGTGGGCCCCGGCCCCCTCCGGGCCGCGAGGGGCATCGGACCCGAAGGAGGCGGGGACTTGCGGTACCGGCGGACGGACAGCGGAGGGTGTCCGTCAGATCCCGTCGCCTCTCGCCCGGCGATGCAGGAGCCAGGTACCGCCCGCGGCGGCGACGGCCAGAGCCGTCACACCCGCCGCGGTCTGCGCGGGGTCGGTGCCGAGTGCGCCACCGACCCCCGTCTTCACACTTCCCCGCGGCTGCACCTGCGCGTGCGCCGCGGTCAATGTCACCACCAGGTCGCCCGTGACCTGCTTGGAGCCCTCGGCGCACTGGGCGACGATCTCGTAGGTCCCCGGCTGCGCGCTCGGCGGCACCCGGAACTGGCCGATCGCCTCGCCCTCGTGCGTACTGGGCGCCAGCGTGAAGGTCCCGGCGCCGACCGCGCCCGCGTCCCCGATCGCCGTGCCCTTGTCCCCGCACGCCGCGGTGTTCACGGTGACCTGGCTGCCCGGCACCGTCATCGACGGGTACACCTGCAGGCTGTCGGTGAGGGAGCCGAAGGGCCGCGCCGGGGGCGAGAGCGCGAGCGTGTGGAGGCCCCCGGGACCGAGCAGGGCCGTGGTCTCGGCACCGGCCGGAGCGTCCCGCAGGCGGGTTGCCGTCTGTACTGCTTCGGCGCCGCGGGCCGGTGCCGTGGCGAGTCCCGCCGTAGCTACGGCGAGCGCGGTACCGGTCAGCAGACGGGCGGTGCGTCGCATGGTGCTCCCCAGAGCTTGTCCGACTCGTTCAGGGGTGCGCCCCTGCCCTTTTGAGGTAAGTGGCACTCGGCCCGGTCCGCTTCCTGAAACTCTGTCAGGAATGCGGTGAACGGGTGCCTCCCGCGGCCCCCACACGGCGTAGCGGGACCGCGTTCCGGCAGGTCATGGGCGTGCGCGAGGGCGGCGGTGAAAAGAACACGAATGGCGCCCCGGCCACCGGTGAACGGGTGACCGGCGCACGCGGCGCCCACCAGCCGACCGAGAGACCGTCAGCCCTCGCCGGCCTCCGCCGGTGCACGGGCGCCTGACACCGGTCACAGCACTGGCCGGGCAGCCGCAGGGCCAGTGCGTCGAGGACGATCTCGAGGGCGTACCTGAACCCGGCCGCGCGGAACGCGGCGGGGTCCGCGGTCGCGGCACCGGCCTCGGTGGTGGGGTTCGGGCCGGCCGAGCACCGAGGACACCCAGGGGTGTCGCAGGGCGGTCGCGCGCGAGGAGACCGCCGCCTCGGTGACGGCGGCCCGCCGGTCCGGACCGTGGCAGGGCGGTACGCGGATCTCCGTGGCGACCTCGTCCACGGCCGGCTCGATCAGCTCGTCCTTGGTGGCGGCGTGCCGGTAGAGGGAGGTCGCGCCGGCGTTCGGGCGCGCGGCGAGCTTGCGCATGCTCAGCGCCTCGATGCCGTCCGCGTCCAGCTTGGCGACCACCCGCGCGTTCAGCGCCCTCGGCGTCCCGGCGGCGGCGGTCCGGGCCACGGTGGTGATGCGGGCCACGGTGGTGATGCGGGACGGCAAGCCGGAACAGGCCGCCGCGTCCGTGGCCGAGGAGCCGGAACCGGTCGCCTGACGGCCGTGCGCGGCACAGGGCCGGTGCCCGTCCGGGCACCGGCCCTGTGGCGTTTTGTGGGCTCAGTTGACGTTGACGGCGCTCCACGCCGCCGCCACCGCGTTGTACTCCGTGCTCCCCGCGCCGTACAGGTCCTTCGCCGCGTTCAGGGTCGCCGTTCTCGCTCCCGCGTAGTTCGTGGAGGACGTCATGTAGACCGTCAGCGCCCTGTACCAGATCTTGCCGACCTTGTCCCGGCCGATGCCGGTGACTGTCGAGCCGTTGGAGGTCGGCGAGTCGTAGGCCACCCCGTTGATGGTCTTCGCGCCGCTGCCCTCCGCGAGCAGGTACGCGAAGTGGTTGGCGACGCCCGAGGAGTAGTGGACGTCGAGGTTGCCGACCGAACTGCTCCAGTAGTCCGCAGAGCTGCCGTCCTTGGACGGCTTGTCCATGAAGCGCAGGGCGGGCTTGCCGAAACCGGAGCGGACGATCTTCTCGCCGATGAGGTAGTCACCGGGGTCGGAGGGGTTGTTCGCGTACCACTCGACCATCGTGCCCAGGATGTCGGAGGTGGCCTCGTTGAGCCCGCCGGACTCACCCGAGTAGGTCAGGGCGGCCGTCTTCGAGGTCACCCCGTGGCTCATCTCGTGCCCGGCCACGTCCAGCGCGACCAGCGGCCCGAAGGTGCTGCCGTCACCGTCGCCGTACGTCATGCAGAAGCAGCTGTCGTCCCAGAAGGCGTTGTTGTAGTTGCTGCCGTAGTGGACGCGGTTGTACGAGCCCTTGCCGTCGCCCGCGATGCCGCTGCGGCCGTGGACGTTCTTGTAGTAGTCCCAGGTCTCGTTGGTGCCGTACTGGGCGTCGACGGCGGCCGAGGAGCGGTCGGAGTTGCTTGCCGTGCCCCAGTGGTTGTCGGCGTCCGTGAACAGGGTCGCGGGGGCCCGGCTGAAGCAGATGCCGAAGAAGCACAGGTCGGTCTTGTTGGCGGCGTCACCGGTGTACGTGTTGCCGCGCGTCGGGTCCTTCAGCTGGTACGACGATCCGGACTGGGCCGTCTCCAGTGGCACCGTCCCGCTGTACAGGGACTGGCCGTCGCCGGCGGCGGTCTCGATGCTGTCCCAGGCGTCGATCTGGGCGCCGGTGCGGGCGTCGGTCAGCACGGTCCGGGCGACCGGGTTGCCGAGCGGGTCGAGGCCGACGGCGTTGGTGCGCCAGGCGAGTTTCGGCGCGCCGTGCAGGGCGTCGACGACCAGCTCCGGCTTGACCTTCACCTGCTTCAGTGTCTCGCCGAGGTTGGCGGCACGCAGGGCGCTCACCGCGAGGCCGGCGGCCTTGGGGCCCGACACCCGGGGGATGATCGAGGAGAGCGATATGGGGCTCCTGGTGGCCCGGTTGGCGCTGTGGTAGGCGCCGTCGGGGGCCAGGTGGACGACGAAGTCGCCGCCGAGCACCGGGAGCCGGTGGTAGGTGCGGTCGTACCGGACGTGCTGGGTGCCGTCTTTGTCCACGATGACATCGCGGACGCTGGTGTCCTGGGCGGCGGTCAGACCCAGGCTCGCCGCGTGCGCCACGAGGGCGGAGGCCGCGTTCTCGACGGCGGTGGCCCGGGTCGGCCGGCCGGCGGCGTGCGCGGCGGGGGAGAGGGTGGCGGCCAGCAGGGTCGCGGTGGTGACGGCGATGCCGGCGGTGGCGAGACGACGGGTTCCTCGGACGTGCTGACGTATCCGACTCATCTGTCTCCTTGGGGAGGCGCCTTCGAGGCGTGGGGTGGCGCGGACGTGACTGAGATTTAAGAGCTCATGACATGTCATGTCCATAGCGCCCCCATGGAGATGTGTGGGGAGCCGGAGGGGGTACAGAATCGGTTCCGTGATCACTCCGGACGGCCGACACCCCCTGCCGTTCTTCGTCTACGGCACCCTTCGCCCCGGCGAGCCCAACCACGACGTGTTCCTGCGGGGGCGCACGGAGTCCGAGGAACCGGCCCGCCTCCCGGACGCGGCGCTCTACGACGGCCCCGGCTACCCCTACGCCGTCGAGGAGCCCGGAGCAGGGGCGATAAGCGGCGAGCTGGTCACCGCACTCCCGCAGACATACGGCCCCCTGCTCGCGGAACTGGACCGGCTGGAGGAGTACGTGCCGGGCGACCCCCGCAACCTCTACGAGCGCGTCGACCGGGACGTGGAGCGCCGGGACGGCAGCACCGTCCGGGCGTGGGTGTACGTCGCGGCCCCGCGCGTCGCCGCCCGGCTGCGCGCACGCGGCACACGCATCGAGGACGGCGACTGGCTGTCCCGCCGCTGATCAGTCCAGCAGCGTCAGCCCGTCGGGCACCGTGATCCCGAACTCCTCCGCCATCACGCGCCGTGCCTCCGCCTCCCCGGTGAGCCTGCGCTCGGTCACCGTGCCGTCGGTACGGGTCTCCACCAGCCGGGCACCGTCGAGGGCGAGGTGCCGTTCGGGGGTGGTCCGCTGCAGATAGGGGCGGCGGGTGAAGGGGGAGCGGGGGTTGGTCGCGACGTGCCAGTTGAACACCTCGAAGTCGGGGGCGCCGAACGGCTCCAGCGTGAACGCGTACTGGCTCACCCAGTCCCGCGCATCCCGGTCGTACACCTGCAGCGCCCACAGCTCCAGCGGCCCGTCGTACGGCAGGTGCACCAGCCGGTGCCGGCGCCCCGCGCCCTCGAACTCCTCCCCGACGGTCAGCGGCACCGGCGCCAGCAGCGCCCCGGCCGCCCCGAAACCGACGTCCGCCAGATACGGCTGCGGTTCACCCGGCACCTCCACCCGCAGCATCATGTGCGTACGCGGCCGGCTCTCGGGCGTCTGCGCCCCCAGCACGACCCGGCCGGCGAGCCCGGTCACCCGGAAGCCGAGCGCCTCCAGCGCCAGCCTGAGCAGGGTGTTGTGCTCGTAGCAGTAGCCACCGCGCCGGCCGCGCACCAGCTTGGCCAGCAGATCGGCCGGGGCCAGGGACGGCGCTTGCCCGCCCAGGGCGTCCAGGTTCTCGAAGGGGATGCTCAGGGCGTGCGCGAGGTGCACACCCCGCAGGGTCCCGAGACGGACCTGCCGGCCGCCCTCCCATCCGATGCGCTCCAGATAGGCGTCGAGGTCGAACCGCTCGCTGTCGGACATACCTCGAACCTATGCCAGGGCCGCCCGCCGCCACCGCCCTTCACCGGCAAAACCGCGCTACTCCTGTGGACCCAGTGCTTCCACCCGCACCGCGCACGTCTTGAACTCCGGCATGCCGGAGGTCGGATCGAGCGCCGGGTTGGTGAGGGTGTTGGCGCGGCCCTCGCCCGGCCAGTGGAAGGGCATGAACACGGTGTCCGGGCGGATGGCGGGGGTGATGCGGGCGGGGGCCACGGCGCGGCCGCGCCGGGAGACCACGGCCACCGGGTCGCCCTCGGCCGCCCCGAGCCGCGCCGCGAGGCGCGGATGCAGCTCGACGAACGGGCCGGGCGCGGCCGCGTTCAGCTCCGGCACCCGCCGGGTCTGCGCTCCCGACTGGTACTGCGAGACCACCCGGCCGGTCGTCAGCAGCAGCGGGTACTCGGCATCCGGCTCCTCGGCGGCCGCCCGATGCGCCACGGCGACGAACCGGGCCCGGCCGTCCTCGGTGGCGAACCGGTCCAGGAAGAGACGGGGGGTTCCCGGGTGCACGGCGGTTTCGGCATCCCCCGCCGGGTCGTCGTCCGGCATCGTGTCGAGCACCGCGTCCTCGCCGTCGTCGAGCCCGCGTGCCGCCGGGCCGCCGCGAGCGCGGAACGCCGTCCGCCGGGCCCCCGCCCGCTCTCCGCCCCCACCGTCCTCGACGCCCCCACCGTCCTCGGCGCCCTCGGCGAATTCGGCCGGACACGGCCAGAACACCCCGTTCTCCTCCGCGAGCCTGCGGTAGCTGATCCCGGAGTAGTCCGCCGGTCCGCCCGCGCTCGCCCGGCGCAGTTCCTCGAACATCTCCTCGGGGTCGGCCGGGAACCCCTTCTCCACACCGAGGCGGGCGGCCAGGGCGTGCAGTACCTCCAGGTCGCTGCGGACGCCCGTCGGCGGGGCGATCGCCCGGCGGCGCAGCAGGACCCTGCCCTCCAGGCTGGTCGTCGTCCCCGTCTCCTCGGCCCACTGGGTGACCGGCAGGACGACGTCCGCCAGCTCCGCCGTCTCCGAGAGGACCACGTCGCACACGGCGAGGAAGTCCAGTGAGCGCAGCCGCTCCTCGATGTGCGCCGCGTGCGGCGCCGACACCACCGGGTTGGAGCCCATCACCAGCAGTGCCCGGACGTCCGTGCCGAGGGCGTCCAGCAGCTCGTACGCACTGCGCCCCGGCCCGGGCAGGCTGTCCGGGTCCACGCCCCACACCTGGGCCACGTGCCGCCGCGCCGCCGGGTCGTCCAGCTTGCGGTACCCGGGCAACTGGTCTGCCTTCTGGCCGTGTTCCCGCCCGCCCTGCCCATTGCCCTGCCCGGTCAGACAGCCGTACCCGGACAGCGGGCGGCCCGCGCGGCCGGTCGCCAGGCACAGATTGATCCACGCGCCCACGGTGTCCGTCCCCTTGGACTGCTGCTCCGGCCCCCGTGCCGTCAGCACCATCGCCGACTCCGGCTCGCAGAACAGCCGTACCGCCTCGCGCAGTTGTGGCACGGATACCCCCGTGATCCGCTCCACGTACTCCGGCCAGTGACCCATCGCCGCCGCCCGGGCCTCCGCCCAGCCGGCCGTGCGCTCCCGGATGTACTCCTCGTCCGTGCGGCCCTCGGCCACGACCAGGTGCAACAGGCCCAGCGCGAGGGCGAGATCCGTGCCCGGGCGGGGCGCCAGGTGCAGGTCCGCCTGCTCGGCGGTCTTCGTGCGACGCGGGTCCACCACGATCAACGTGCCGCCGTTCGCCCGCAGTTCGCTGAAGAAGCGCAGCGACGGGGGCATGGTCTCGGCGAGGTTGGAGCCGACCAGGATCACACACCCGGTCCGCGGGATGTCCTCCAGCGGGAACGGCAGCCCCCGGTCCAGACCGAACGCCTTCGTACCGGCGGCCGCCGCCGACGACATGCAGAAGCGGCCGTTGTAGTCGATCTGCGAGGTGCCCAGCACCACCCGGGCGAACTTGCCGAGCGCGTACGCCTTCTCGTTGGTCAGCCCGCCCCCGCCGAACACCCCCACCGCGTCGGCGCCGTACCGCTCCCGGGTCGACCCCAGCGCCCCGGCGATCCGGGCCAGCGCCTCCTCCCAGGAGGCGGACACCAGCCGGTCACCGGACCGCACCAGCGGCGAGGTCAGCCGGACCGCCGACGACAGCACCGCCGGTGCCGTACGGCCCTTGCCGCACAGTGCGCCCCGGTTCACCGGGAAGTCCGGCCGTTCGGTCACCTCGACGCCCCCCTGCGGCAGGGGCGTGATGTTCATCCCGCACTGCAGGGCGCAGTACGGGCAGTGGGTGGGCGTCGAGGTGGTCTCCATGCGGACCAGCGTGCTTCGGGCGTGTTACGGCCCGCGCCCGCTCCCGGTTACACGGCCGGGACGACCACCTCCCCGTGCCGACACAAGCGCCGTGAGGCGACCGTCACCGCTCGGCGGCGAGCGCCGGGAGATCCCGGGTCAGCGCCCCGCGGCGAGCGCCCGCGCCACCCCGGGCTCCTTCGGCCCGAGAAACCGCGGATCCGGTCGGACCATCGTGTCCAGTACCGCCTTGCCCGCCGCGAACACCTCGCGCGTGCCGCCGTAGTACCAGGTCGCGTCGTGCTTGGCGTCCACGCCGACCCCGTACGACTCCACCCCCGCCGCCTCGCACAGCGCCACCGCCCGCCGGATGTGGAAGCCCTGGCTGATCAGCACGGCCCGGTCCACCCCGAAGATCTTCCTGGCCCGCACACAGGAGTCCCAGGTGTCGAAACCGGCGTAGTCGCTGACGATCCGCCGCTCCGGCACCCCGTTTTTGCCGAGGTACGCGCGCATGGCGTCCGGCTCGTCGTAGTCCCTGCGGCTGTTGTCCCCGGTGACCAGCACGACCTTGATCCGGCCCGTCCGGTACAGCTCGGCCGCCGCGTCCAGCCGGTGCGCGAGGTACGGGGACGGCTCCCCGTTCCACAGCCCGGCCCCGAACACGACGGCGACCTCGGCGCGCGGCACGTCCGCCGTCGTCCGCAGCCGGTCCGCCGTCGACACGTACAGCCAGGTGACCGGCAGCAGCGCCAGCACACACGGCCATCACGGCCTGCACCAGCCGCCGCTGCCCCGTGCGGGTGCGCGGCAGCCGCGGTCGACGGATCCTCATACGGTCCCCCCACGGATCGGTTCCGACCATGGGGACGCGATCAGCGGCGATCCGGTTCACCTCACATCGCGCATCCGTACGACGTGAACCCGCGGAAAATACCCGTGACGACCCGGCAACGGCCGCGCAACCTCCCCCCGGCAGGATCGTTCCATGACGGCGCCGAACCCTCCTCGCGACGAGTCCACCCTCCACCTCGACAGCACGGCGAACCTCATGAACAGCATCAGCAGCCGGCTCGCCGGCCAGCTCAGGCTCGTCTCGCTGAGCGGACGCCGCCGCCCGGCCCCGCCCGCCCTCGTCCTGGTCGCCCACGGCAGCC
Organism: Streptomyces sp. NPDC007905; assembly: GCF_042959345.1. NCBI lineage: Bacteria > Bacillati > Actinomycetota > Actinomycetes > Kitasatosporales > Streptomycetaceae > Streptomyces > Streptomyces sp. NPDC007905. The sequence goes on from NZ_JBIBKS010000010.1 coordinate 181,979, forward strand.
GTGACCCGCGCGCGCTGGACACCGTACGGGCCCTGGGGGACCGAGTACGCGAGCTGCGTCCCGGGCTCCCCGTCCACCTGGGCCACATCGAGCTGAACGAGCCCCTGCTTCCAAACACCCTCGCGGCCCTGGGTGACACCCCCGCCGTCCTCGTACCGCTCCTTCTCGGCCGCGGCTACCACGTCAAGCAGGACATCCCGGAGATGGCCGCGGCCGCGCAGGCACGCCCGCGGGTGGCCGCCCCGCTGGGCCCACACCCGCTGCTCGTGGAGACCCTGCACGCCCGCCTCGTCGAAGCCGGCTGGCGCACGGCCATGGACGACACCACGCGCCGGGCGACCGCGGTGGTACTGGCCGCGGCCGGCTCCCGCGACCCCGACTCGGCAGCCGACACCCGCCGCACGGCCCGCCTCCTCGCCGGCCGCCTGGGGGTCCCGGTGGTCCCGGCGTACGCCTCGGCGGCGGCCCCGACGGTCACGACGGCCCTGCGCGCCCTGGCGACGAGGGGCCGCCGAAGAGTGGCGATCGCCTCGTACTTCACGGCTCCGGGCCGCTTCGCGACCCAGTGCGCGGAACAGGCGCCGTGGATCGCCTCGGCTCCCCTGGGAGCCCACGAGGCGATGGCCCGCCTGGTCCTCCACCGCTACGACCAGACCCTGGCGACCCCGGCGACGACACAACCGCACCTGGCCTCGGCTTGAGACGGGCGGCGGCCAAAACCCCCAGGGGCGCCGGGCCGTAGCGACAGGCGGCTTTGCCGCGTGGGCCCGACCCCCGCCACGGCGAACCCCGTACGCGCCCGGAAAACAGAACCCGGCAGGCGACTGGGCGCACCGGCAGCACCCGATTGTCACTGCCGACGCTTACTGTCGAATCATGGAAGGCACCGCACCCCCGAACTTTTACGACCCCACGTCCGTCGACCGCTGGGCCCCCGAGCCCGACAAACGCCCAGGCCGTACCGCCTTCCAACGCGACCGGGCCCGCGTCCTGCACTCCGCGGCCCTGCGCCGCCTCGCGGGCAAGACCCAGGTGGTCACGCCGGGTACCCGCAGCCAGGTCTGGGACGCCAGCCCCCGCACCCGCCTCACCCACTCCCTGGAGTGCGCCCAGGTCGGCCGGGAGCTGGGCGCCGCCCTCGGCTGCGACCCCGACCTGGTGGAGGCCGCCTGCCTCTCCCACGACCTGGGCCACCCCCCGTTCGGCCACAACGGCGAACAGGCCCTGAACGAGTTCGCCGACGACTGCGGCGGCTTCGAGGGCAACGCCCAGTCCCTCAGACTCCTCACCCGCATCGAACCCAAGCGGTTCACCGCCGACGGCTCGGTCGGCCTCAACCTCACCCGCGCCGCCCTGGACGCCGCAACCAAGTACCCCTGGCCGCGCGGCGCCCATCCCGCCGACCCCGCGTCCCGGAAGTTCGGTGTCTACGAGGACGACCGGCCGGTGTTCGACTGGGTCCGCAGCACCGCCCCCGGCACCCGCACCTGTTTCGAGGCCCAGGTCATGGACTGGGCGGACGACGTGGCCTACTCGGTGCACGACGTCGAGGACGGCCTGCACGCCGGCCACATCGACCCCAACTGCCTGCACGCCGAACCCGAGCGGCAGGCGGTGTTCGAGGTGGCCATCGGCCGGTACGTCCCCGCGGACACCGACCCGGCCGAGCTCGCAGCCGCCCTCGACCGCCTCCAGGACCAGGAGTGGTGGCCGCACGGCTACGACGGCACGGCGGTCGCCCAGGCCCGCCTCAAGGACGCCACCAGCCAGCTGATCGGCCGGTTCTGCCTGGCCGCCGAGGGCGCGACGCGCGCCGCCCACGGCAACGGCCGGCTCACCCGTTACGGCGCCGAACTCGTCGTACCCCGCGGGGCCCGCATGGAGTGCGCGGTGCTCAAGGCGGTCGCCGACCGGTACGTCATGCAGCGCGCCGAGCAGGAGCTGCTGCGCGCCGACCAGCGGGTGGTCGTCGCCGAGCTGGCCGAGGCGCTCACCGCCCGCGCCCCGGAGGGCCTGGACCCGCAGTTCCGGGCGCTGTTCGACCAGGCACCCGACGACCACGCGCGCAAGCGGGTGATCGTCGACCAGATCGCCTCCCTGACCGACGCCTCAGCCCGCTCGCTGCACGCGAGACTGACGGGGCATATGTGAAGGGAAAGTGACCCAGGGTGGCCTGATCGGGTCACTCCCTCTTCCCGCATCACGCTGCGTGCGGGACGCTCGCATGTGGCGGCACCCTTACGAGGAGGCATCAAGTGGTCGACGCGGATCAGACATTCGTCATCGTCGGAGGCGGTCTCGCCGGCGCGAAGGCGGCCGAGACGCTCCGTGCGGAGGGCTTCACCGGCCGGGTGATACTGATCTGTGACGAGCGCGACCACCCGTACGAGCGGCCGCCGCTGTCCAAGGGCTACCTGCTCGGCAAGGAGGAGCGGGACAGCGTCTTCGTGCACGAGCCCGCCTGGTACGCGCAGAACGACGTCGAGCTGCACCTCGGCCAGACCGTCGACCGGATCGACCGCACCGCGAAGACGGTGCGCTTCGGCGACGACGGCACCCTCGTCCACTACGACAAGCTCCTGCTCGCCACCGGCGCCGAGCCCCGCCGCCTCGACATCCCCGGCACGGACCTCGCGGGCGTCCACCACCTGCGCCGCCTCGCCCACGCCGAGCGGCTCAAGGGCGTCCTCGCCTCGCTCGGCCGGGACAACGGGCACATCGTGATCGCGGGCGCCGGCTGGATCGGCCTGGAGGTCGCGGCGGCGGCCCGCGAGTACGGCGCCGAGGTCACCGTGATCGAACCGGCGCCGACCCCGCTGCACGGCGTCCTCGGCCCCGAGCTGGGCAACGTCTTCGCCGAGCTGCACCGCGCGCACGGGGTCCGCTTCCGCTTCGGGGTGCAGCTCACCGAGATCGTCGGCCAGGACGGCATGGTCCTCGCGGCTCGCACCGACGACGGCGAGGAGCACCCGGCACACGCCGTCCTCGCGGCGATCGGCGCGGCACCGCGGGCCGCTCTCGCGGAGGCCGCCGGGCTGGAGCTTGCCGACCGGGCGCACGGAGGCGGTGTCCTGGTGGACGAACGGCTGCGTACGTCCGACCCCGACATCTACGCGGCCGGTGACGTCGCCGCCTTCCCGCACACCCTCTTCGACGCCCGGATCCGGGTCGAGCACTGGGCCAACGCCCTGAACGGCGGCCCGGTCGCGGCCCGCGCGATGCTCGGCAAGGACGTGACCTACGACCGCGTGCCCTACTTCTTCACCGACCAGTACGACCTGGGCATGGAGTACAGCGGATGGGCGCCGGCGGGGTCGTACGACGAGGTGGTCATCCGGGGCGATGCGGGCAAACGGGAGTTCATCGCGTTCTGGTTGCGGGAAGGGAGGGTGCTGGCCGGCATGAACGTGAACGTGTGGGATGTCACAGAGCCGATCCAGCAGCTCATCCGTTCCAAGGCCCGGCTGAACACGGACGCGCTCGCGGACCCGCACGTACCGCTCGACAGCCTCACCTCCTGACCTTTCGCGGAGCCAGGACTGTCACACCGTCCCCGTAGAATTCAGGCGTGGCAGGACGGATCAACGACGAGGACGTGAAGGCGGTACGGGACGCGGTCCCGATCGACGCCGTGGTCTCCGAGTACCTCCAGCTGCGCAACGCCGGTGGCGGCAACCTCAAGGGGCTGTGCCCCTTCCACGACGAGAAGTCGCCGTCCTTCCAGGTCAGCCCGAGCAAGGGACTCTTCCACTGCTTCGGCTGCCAGGAGGGCGGCGACACCCTCACCTTCGTCATGAAGGTGGACCACCTCTCCTTCTCGGAGGCGGTCGAGCGCCTGGCCGCCCAGGCCGGCATCACGCTGCGCTACGAGGAGGGCGGGTACAACCCCGCCCACCAGCGAGGCGAGCGCATCCGCCTGGTCGAGGCACACAAGATCGCCGCCCAGTGGTACGCCGAGCAGCTCGCCACCAGCCCCGAGGCCGAGACCGGCCGGGTCTTCCTCGCCGAGCGCGGCTTCGACCAGGCCGCGGCCGTCCACTTCGGCGTCGGCTACAGCCCCCAGGGTTGGGACCACCTCACCCGCCACCTGCGCGGCAAGGGTTTCACGGACAAGGAGCTGGTCCTCTCCGGACTGTCGCAGGAGGGCCGCCGCGGTCCCATCGACCGGTTCCGGGGCCGGCTGATGTGGCCCATCCGGGACATCGGCGGCGAGGTCGTCGGCTTCGGCGCGCGGAAGCTGTACGAGGCGGACAACGGTCCCAAGTACCTCAACACGCCCGAGACAGCGATCTACAAGAAATCGCAGGTCCTCTACGGCATCGACCTGGCCAAGCAGCACATCGCCAAGAGCAGCCGGGCCGTCGTCGTCGAGGGGTACACCGACGTCATGGCCTGCCACCTGGCGGGTGTGACGACGGCCATCGCCACCTGCGGTACGGCCTTCGGCGGCGACCACATCAAGATCCTGCGCAGGCTGTTGATGGACAACGGCTCGGCTCGCGTGATCTTCACCTTCGACGGTGACGCGGCCGGTCAGAAGGCCGCCCTGCGCGCCTTCGAGGACGACCAGAAGTTCGCCGCCGAGACGTACATCGCGATCGCGCCCGACGGCATGGACCCCTGCGAACTGCGCCTGGCCAAGGGCGACGACGCGGTCGCCGACCTGGTCGAACCACGCACCCCGCTCTTCGAGTTCGCGCTCCGCCAGCTCGTGGGCCGCTACGACCTCGACACCCCCGCCGGCCGCGCCGCCGCCCTGGACGAGGCCGCCCCGATCGTCGCCCGCATCAAGAACAGCGGCGCCCAGCACGAGGTCGCCGTCGAACTCGCCGGCATGCTCGGCATCCTCGACACCCAGTTCGTCGTCAAGCGGGTCGGCCAGCTGGCCCGCTGGGCCCGCGAGCGCGGTGGCAAGGGCGGTCCGCAGCAGCAGCCCCGCGCCTCCCAGCAGTGGGAGACCGGTCCCCGCACCGCGGCCCCTTCCGGCCCGGCCCTCACCCTGCGCAACCCCGTCCACGCCGCCGAACGCGAACTCCTCAAACTCGCCCTCCAGCGGCCCGAACTGGTCTCCCCGGCCTTCGACGCGTACGGCGTCGACGAGTTCACCGCCCCGCCCTACGCCGCCGTACGCCAGACGATCGCGGAGGCGGGCGGCGCCGAGTTCGGCGTCCAGGACCCGCAGGAGTACCTGGTCCGCGTCCGCGAGGCCGCGGCCGACGACACCGTCCGCGCGATGGTCACCGAGCTGGCCGTCGAGCCGATCCTGCGCCGCACCGTGGACGAGACGTACGCCGGCACGGTCCTGGTGCAGATCCGCCGCCGGGCCGTGGAGCGCCGCATCCGCGACATCCAGTCCCAGCTGACCCGCCTGTCCACCGGCGGCGACCCCGCCCAGCTGGCCGCCGTACAGAACGAGATGTGGGTCCTGCAGCAGTACGACCAGGCGCTGCGCGAGCGGGGCGCGGAAGCGCTCTAGCCCTCCGGAAGCGCGGCCCTCACCGCCCGCACCCGGGCGGTCGCCGATCCGGCGAGGGTGAGCACTTCCGGGCCCGGTCACCAGCCGGTCACGGACCGGACGCAAAAAGTCACCGCACGCCCCTCGTGGCGGGGATGTGTCGTACTCCACACTGGGTGCGGTGCCCGAGTCCCTGGGGCCTGTCCGACGATTCCCGCCTGCCCCGCGCTGCGGGCGGACGACGGGAATCGTCGGACAGGCCCCAGGAGCGCAGTCCGTCGGCTCTCCGCTCCCGAAGTACCGCTGCCGCACACCTTCAGCAGCGATCATCCTGGAGGTCGCCCCCGTGCAGACCCAGACCCTCACCCAGACCGACAGCAGCACCAGCGCCACCGCGGACGAGCCGGACGCGGACCCGGAGGTCCTCGTGGCCGTGCCCCCGCAGAGCCGTGCCGCCTTGCACCCGGAGGGAGCGACCGCCGAGCCGGCGGAGCCGCCGGCCGAGGCGCTCACGGCGGAGCCCGAGGAGCAGGACGAACCGCTGGAGGCCGCCGAGCCCGTCGAGGCCCCGGTCGCCGCCCGCGCCGAGACCGGCGGACCCTCCTCGGACCTGTTCCGCCAGTACCTGCGCGAGATCGGCCGCATCCCGCTGCTCACCGCGGCCGAGGAGGTCGAACTCGCCCGCCGGGTCGAGGCCGGGCTGTTCGCCGAGGAGAAGCTCGGCAACACCCCTGACCTGGACAGCCAGCTCGCGCTCGACCTGGACCGGCTCGTGGTCATGGGCCGGATGGCCAAGCGCCGCCTCATCGAGGCCAACCTGCGGCTCGTGGTCTCCGTCGCCAAGCGGTACGTCGGCCGCGGGCTGACCATGCTCGACCTGGTCCAGGAAGGCAACCTCGGGCTCATCCGGGCCGTGGAGAAGTTCGACTACGCCCGCGGCTACAAGTTCTCCACCTACGCCACCTGGTGGATCCGGCAGGCCATGTCCCGCGCCCTGGCCGACCAGGCCCGCACCATCCGCGTCCCCGTGCACGTCGTGGAACTGATCAACCGGGTCGTCCGCGTCCAGCGCCGCATGCTCCAGGAACGCGGCTACGAGCCCACCCCCGACGAGGTCGCCACCCACCTCGAGCTGCCGCCCGAGCGCGTCTCCGAGGTGCTGCGACTCGCCCAGGAGCCGGTGTCCCTGCACGCCCCGGTCGGTGAGGAGGACGACGTGGCACTCGGCGACCTCATCGAGGACGGCGACGCCACGAGCCCCGTCGAGTCGGCCGCGTTCCTGCTGCTCAGGGAGCACCTGGAGGCCGTGCTCTCCACCCTCGGCGAACGCGAACGCAAGGTCGTCCAGCTCCGCTACGGCCTGGCCGACGGCCGCCCCCGCACGCTGGAGGAGATAGGCCGCATCTTCGGCGTCACCCGTGAACGGATACGGCAGATCGAATCCAAGACCCTGGGCAAGCTCAGGGACCATGCCTTCGCGGACCAGTTGCGGGGCTACCTGGACTGAAGGGGCCGCTCACCCGACGGGAGCGGCCCCTCGAGGATCAGTCGACCTCGGCGACCGCCTGCGCGAACTGAGCCTTGTACAGCCGCGCGTACGCCCCGTCGGCCGCCAACAGCTCCGCGTGCGCGCCCTGTTCGACGATGGCCCCGTTCTCCATCACCAGAATCGTGTCGGCATCGCGAATCGTCGACAGCCGGTGCGCGATGACGAACGAGGTCCGCCCGTCGGCGAGTTTGGCCATCGCCTTCTGGATCAGCACCTCGGTACGGGTGTCGACCGAGCTGGTCGCCTCGTCCAGCACCAGGATCGTCGGGTCGGACAGGAACGCCCGCGCGATGGTGATGAGCTGCTTCTCACCGGCGCTGACGCCCGTGCCCTCGTCGTCGATCACGGTGTCGTAGCCGTCGGGGAGGGTACGGATGAACCGGTCCGCGTGGGCCGCCCGTGCCGCCTCCTCGATCTCGCCCCGGGTGACCTCGCGCGAGGCGCCGTACGCGATGTTCTCCGCGATGGTGCCGCCGAACAGCCAGGTGTCCTGGAGCACCATGCCGATTCCGGCCCGCAGGTCGTCCCGGGACATCCTCCGGACGTCCACGCCGTCGAGGGTGATGCGTCCGTCGGAGACGTCGTAGAACCGCATCAGCAGGTTGACCAGTGTGGTCTTGCCCGCGCCCGTCGGCCCGACGATCGCCACCGTCTGCCCCGGCTCCACCGTCAGCGACAGATCCTCGATCAGCGGCCGCTCGGGGTCGTACCGGAACGACGCGTGCTCGAGCCGCACCCGGCCGCGCAGCTCCGCCGGCCGCTCGCCCGGCACCGGATCCGCCTCCTGCTCCTCCGCGTCCAGGAGTTCGAAGATCCGCTCGGCCGACGCGACACCCGACTGCACCAGGTTCGCCATCGACGCGACCTGCGTCAGCGGCATCGAGAACTGCCGCGAGTACTGGATGAAGGCCTGCACATCGCCGATGGACAGCGCGCCCGACGCGACCCTGAGGCCACCGACGACCGCCACCAGCACATAGTTCAGGTTCGACACGAACATCATCAGCGGCTGCATCACACCGCTGTTGAACTGCGCCTTGAACGAGGCCTCGTACAGCGCGTCGTTCTGCTCGGCGAACTGCTGCGCCGACTCCTCCTGCCGCCCGAACACCTTCACCAGGGTGTGCCCGGTGTACATCTCCTCGACGTGCGCGTTCAGCTTGCCCGTGGAGCGCCACTGCTGCACGAAGTGCGGCTGCGACCGCTTGCCGACCCGGGTGGCGACCACGAACGACAGCGGTACGGTCACCAGCGCGACCAGTGCCAGGATCCAGGAGACGTAGAACATCATCGCGAGCACGCCGATGATGGTCAGCAGCGAGTTGATCAGCTGGCCCATCGACTGCTGCAGTGTCTGCCCGATGTTGTCGATGTCGTTGGTGGCGCGCGAGAGCACCTCACCGCGCTGACGCTTGTCGAAGTACGACAGCGGCAGCCGCGACAGCTTGCCCTGCACGGCCTCCCGCAGCCGGTACATCGTGCGGTTCACGGCGCGGTTGACCAGCCGAGTGGCGACGGCCATCAGCAGACCGGCGACCAGGAACGTACAGAGCGCGAGCAGCAGGACGTTCCCGACCGCATCGAAGTCGATGCCTTTTCCGGGGGTGAAGTCGGTGCTCTTCAACATGTTCGCGATCCGGCCCCGGCCGTGCTCGCGCATCGACTGGAGCACCTGCTCCTTGGTGGCCCCGGCGGGCATCTGCCGGCCGATGATGCCGGCGAACACCAGGTCGGTGGCCCTGCCCAGGATCTTCGGGCCGATCACGTTCAGCCCCACGCTGACGACCACGCACAGCAGCAGGGCGTAGATGGTGACCCGTTCGGGCCTGAACTGGGAGACGAGCCGTTTGCCCGACCCCTTGAAGTCCATCGAGCGCTGGTCGGGGCCGCCCCCGGCCATCATGCGTCCCATGGGCCCGGCCATCAGGCAGCCTCCGCTTCCGTGAGCTGGGAGAGCACGATCTCCCGGTAGGTCTCGTTGCCCGCCATCAACTCGTGATGCCGGCCGGAGCCGACCACCCGGCCCTCGTCGAGCACGATGATCCGGTCCGCGTCCCGGATGGTCGCCACCCGCTGGGCCACGATGACGACGGTCGCCTCGGCGGTCTCGCGGGCGAGCGCGGTGCGCAGCGCCGCGTCGGTGGCGTAGTCGAGCGCGGAGAAGGAGTCGTCGAACAGGTAGATCTCCGGACGCTGCACCAAGGTGCGGGCGATGGCGAGCCGCTGCCGCTGACCGCCCGACACGTTCGTGCCGCCCTGCGCGATCGGCGCGTTCAGACCACCCTCCAGCTTCTGCACGAAGTCCTTGGCCTGCGCCACCTCCAGCGCGTGCCACAGCTCCTCGTCGGTGGCGTCCGGGTTGCCGTAGCGCAGGTTGGTGGCGACCGTGCCCGCGAACAGGTACGGCTTCTGCGGCACGAGCCCGACGGTCTTCGCGAGCAGCTTCGGCTCGACCTCCTGGACGTCCACGCCGTCCACCAGTACCTCGCCCTCGGTGGCGTCGAACAGCCGCGGGACCAGACCCAGCAGCGTCGACTTGCCGCTGCCGGTCGACCCGATCACGGCGGTCGTCTCACCGGGCCGGGCCACCAGCTCGATGGACTTCAGCACCGGCTCCTCGGCACCCGGATAGCGGAAGCCCGCGCCCCGGATCTCCAGATGGCCGTGCCGGTGCAGCTCGGAGACCGGCGCGAGCGGCGGCACGACGCTGGAGTCGGTGTCCAGGACCTCCTGGATGCGCTCGGCGCACACCTCCGCGCGGGGCACCATCATGAACATGAAGGTGGCCATCATCACAGACATGACAATCTGCATCAGATAGGCGAGGAAGGCGGTCAGATCGCCGATCGCCATCCCGCCGCTGTCGATCCGATGGGCGCCGAACCAGACCACCGCGATCGACGACAGGTTCACCACCGTCATGACGATCGGGAACATCAGCGCGAGCATCCGGCCGGTGGCCAGCTGCATCTCGGTCAGCTCGCCGTTCGCCTTCCCGAACCGGCCCTTCTCGTACTCGTCCCGGACGAAGGCGCGGATCACCCGGTTGCCGGTGATCTGCTCGCGCAGCACCCGGTTCACCGTGTCCAGGCGGACCTGCATGGACCGGAACAGCGGCCGCAGCCGGCGCACGATCAGCGTCACGGAGATGCCGAGCACGGGCACGACGGCGATGAGCACCGCCGACAGCGGCACGTCCAGGCCGAGCGCCAGCACGATCCCGCCGACACACATGATGGGCGCCGAAACCATCAGGGTGAACGTCATCAGGGCCAGCATCTGGACCTGCTGTACGTCATTGGTCGTACGGGTGATGAGCGAGGGCGCCCCGAAGTGACCCACCTCACGGGCGGAGAAGGACTGCACCCGGTCGAAGACGGCGCCGCGCACGTCCCGGCCGAGCGCGGCGGCGGTCCGGGCGCCGTAGTACACGGCACCGATGTTGCAGACGACCTGCGCCAGCGAGATGCCGATCATCAGGGCGCCGAAGGACAGGATGTAGTCCGTGTCGCCTTTCACGACACCGTTGTCGATGATGTCGGCGTTCAGAGTGGGCAGGTAGAGGGTGGCGCAGGTCTGCAGGAACTGCAGCAGCACCAGGATCGCTATGGGTTTCCTGTAGGGCCTGAGATAGGTCCGCAGAAGTCGTATGAGCACGCTACGTCTCTCGGAGTCGGCGGTGAGGGCTGGTCGGTGTGCCCTTGGCCCCTATCGTCGGACACTCCACCCGCGTTACCTCAACCCATTAATCCAACAGCGTGCTCCTGCGGCCTTCAGGGTTTGCGGAGTTACGGGCGAAACGCCCCGGGATGGGTCTGCTCCCGCACCGACACGAACTGCTGCCGCACGGCCTGACCCACGGCCAGCTCGTCACCCGGCTCCAAAACCTGCGCGGCCGCCCCCCGCCAGGCAGGCGGGGTCCGCGGGTCGAGCGCGCCCTGCGACACGCCGAGCGCCCAGGCGGCCTGCCGGGCCGCGCCGATCGCCGCGTAGTCGGCGGGCTGCGGTACGACGACCTGCGCGCCGAACAGCGCGGGCGCAGCGGCCTGCACCGCGGGCAGCTCGGCCGCCGGACCCAGCAGGAAGATCCGCCGCACCTCCACGCCCCGCCCGCGCAGCACGTCCAGCGCGTCGGCGAGCCCGCACAGCATGCCCTCGAACGAGGCCCGCGCCAGATGCTCGGGCTTCATCGACTCCCGCCGCAGCCCCGCCAGCGTCCCTGCGGTGTGCGGCAGATGCGGCGTCCGCTCACCCTCCAGATAGGGGAGGAGGACCAGCCCGTGGGCCCCCGGCGTCGACTTCATCGCCAGGTCGGACAGGCTCTCCAGATCCGGCAGACCGAGGAGTTCGGCGGTGCCGCGCAGGGTGCGCACGGCGTTCAGGGTGGTGACGACCGGCAGGTGCATGCCGGTGGCGTCGGCGAGGGACGTGATCATCCCGGCCTGGTCGGCGAGCGCCTCCCGGTGCACGGCCATCACGGACCCGGACGCCCCCAGCGAGACGACCGCGTCCCCGAGCCCGATCCCGAGCCCGAACGCGGCGGCCATGGTCTCCCCGGTCCCGGCCGAGATCAGCAACCCCTCCGGGGTCGTACCGGCCGCGTCCGCCGGACCGATCACCTCGGGCAGCATCGCCTGGTGGCCCAGCGCCAGCTCGACCAGGTCGGGCCGGTAGCCACCGGTGGCGGCGGACCAGTACCCGGTACCGGAGGCCCCGCCACGGTCGGTGGTCCTGCGCACGGGCCGCCCGAGCAGCTGCCACACCAGCCAGTCGTGGGCCTGGAGCAGAACGGCCGTCCGGCGGGCGTTCTCTGGCTCGTTCTTCGCGAGCCAGCGCAGCTTGGTGACGGGCTGCGCGGCCTGCGGCACGCACCCCACCGCCTGCGCCCACGCCTCGCGGCCGCCGAGCGCGTCGACCAGGTCGGCCGCCGCGACCTGCGCCCGCTTGTCACCGCCGACCAGCGCCGGACGCACCGTGTTGCCCTGCGCGTCCAGCGGGATCAGTGCGTTCTGCTGCGCGGAGACACCGATGGCCTGCACGCCCTCGAGCAGTCCGCCCCCCGCGGCCTCGCCCAGGGACAGCAGCCAGGCCTGCGGATCCACGTCGCTGGGCCGTCCGCCACCGCCTTCCGGTGCCTCCACCGGATGCGGGGCATACCCCTGCCTGAGCACGGCTCCGGTGTCCGTGTCACAGACCACGATGCGAGTGAAATCGGGCGAGCTGTCCAACCCGGCGACTATCCCCATGGCCAAAATTCTGCCGTACCGCAGCGCTTGCTTTGGCCGGGGGCGCGGTTCCCCACGCCCCCGGCTACTCCTGGTGATCCCTGTCTAGGTGTTACTGGTGCCCCAGTCGTCCTCGGCCGTGCCGTTCACGCTGCGGTCGCGCAGGGACCGTACCCGCTGGGCCACCGACTCGGGGACCCGGTCGCCGACCTTGTCGCTGACCGTGTGGAACGCCTTGCCGGCGTACACCCGGCCCTGCTGGGCGGCCGTCTCCGCGGTGTTGCGGACGGCGGGGTTCTGCGCGATCTGCCGAGCGGACTTCTTCAGCTGCTCGTAGCGCTCGCGGCCGGCCCTCGTGCCGAGCACGTAACCGAGGGCCAGTCCGGCGACGAACGTGAGCCGGTAGCGCATGGCTGCCACCCTTCTCCTTGCTGGGTCTTTGGTGCGGCGTCGGGGCCGGGAGATACCGATTGGCGGAGCACCCCCCTGCTTGCGCTAATGTATGTGTCGCAGCGAGCGCCCGCCCCCTGGCGAATACCCAGGTAGGTACGTTCGATGCAACGAGGCAATCCTCCGTAGCTCAATTGGCAGAGCAGCCGGCTGTTAACCGGCAGGTTACTGGTTCGAGTCCAGTCGGGGGAGCTTCGGTCCTCCGTAGCTCAATTGGCAGAGCAGCCGGCTGTTAACCGGCAGGTTACTGGTTCGAGTCCAGTCGGGGGAGCACGCTGAACGAGGACCCTTCGGGGTCCTTTTTCATGTCCGCGGGAACCGCCGCGGACACGGCCAAGTCTCAAGGTCAGGAAGCAGCGCAGAAGCCGACCATCCGAAGCAGGAGATCGTATGAGCGGCTATGCTGCGGCAGACGGCGCGCACACACGTACGCGACACGCCGCTATGGGGCGGTAGCTCAGCCGGTTAGAGCAGCGGACTCATAATCCGTCGGCCGTGGGTTCGAGTCCCACCCGCCCCACCAGTGGACGTCTCTGGCCTGCAGAAACGTCCCTTCCGGGGCGCCAGAACCCCAACTCGGGCTCAACGGATTGAATCCGCTGCTGACGAGTTCAGGGTATTCCTGCGCCGACGAGGTTCGACACTGCGCTGACCTGCGTGAATGTGTCGGACCATGGTGTGGTCGAGTCGCGCCCACGGCCTCCGCGAGGGAGCCGGAGGCGAACTTGAGGACGCTGTGAGGACGCAGGTATTGCGAAGGGTGGCTGCGCGGCCGTCTCCCCCAGGCTGTGGCCGGTCGGAGTGAGGAGCCCTCTGATGGATTTTGGGCATGCCCGCGGCGCTCACCCCAACCTGCGAGAGCGGTGGCCACTGGTTGTGATGGTCGGAGCGAACGCACGGCGCCCGTCTGCCTCTACCGGTCGTGGAGCACCTTCGGGCGGGTTACGGGGACGACGGTGAGGAGGTCGTCCAGGCCCTTGAAGTCGTCAGGGTTGGTGGTGAACAGAGGGAGATCTTCGGCGATGGCGATCGAGGCGATCATCAGGTCGGCGATGCGGCGGCGGGGTTGGCGGCCGGTGCTGATGACGGCGGCACAGACACGGCCGTAGATGCGGGCGGCGTCGGCGTCGAAGGGGATGGGGTCGAACTCGTTCTCCGCGCGCTGGAGGATGTCGGTGCGTCGAGCGCGTTCGGCGTGTTCGTCGTAGTCGTCCTGTTCGGCGTTGCTGCGCACCTGGTGGGGTCCGGCGGAGAGCTCGGCGAGGGTGATGGTGGTGATGGCCATCTCGGCGGGCAGCTCCTCTGGGATGATCCACTTGCGCAGGATCATGATGTTGGTGTCGAGAAGACCCTGCTGGTGCTCACCGGGCATAGGGATCGTCCATGCCCTGTTCAGCGGTGACGTCCTGGTTGGCGCGGAAGGCGTCCAGGGAGATGTCGGGGGCGCTGCGGGACATGGCGGCGAACTCGCCGCGGGGGACGAAGCGTCGTCGGCGGCGCAGGGGGATGAGCTCGCCGATGCGGTGGCCGTCGCGGGTGACGGTGAAGGACTGGCCGCTCTGGACGGCGTCCATGATCTCTTTGGACTTGGTGCGCAGGTCGCGCTGGGTGATCTCGGGTTGGGCGGTCATACGTCTAGGGTAACCATTGCGTGCTATCTGGTGCCACCCTGTAGCACATCGGGTGCTCCATCGAGGTCGGCGGATCTCGTGCACCGCGCTTTGTGAGAGCGGAATACCGGTCCAGCGTTGAGCGGCTTGCGGGGCCCTCGTGGTTCCGCGTGCGATTACGAGTACGCCCGCTCGCGCGGGATCTGAATCGCAAAGCCGTCCTCGCTGGTCATGGTGACGGGAGCCCCGAGCCCGTGCCGGGATGCGCTGGCGGAACGGCGCCGCGGATTTTGCTGGCCGACTCACCGACTCCGCCGAGAAGGCGCGTGACGGGTGGCGGTGATGGCATGTCGGTCGTCGGTGGTGCGGGTGGCGACGGCGATCTCCACGGGCGATCCGTCGAGCGGGACGAACCGGACGTCCGGGTGGGGGTAGAAGCGGCCGACGGCCTCTGCGTGCAGGGCTATTCGTATATCTGACCGCCGAGCGAGATGTCCGATCGGACGGACAGCTGGGTGCGGGGCCGCAGGCGACGGCAGAAGACGAGAGGGGAGTCTTGCCCGGACTTCGGGCAGGAGTGTGCGTTCAACGCACAGGGCGCCATGCAATGGGTGGTAGTGGGCTGCCACATGGGCCCTGTCGGCTGCGGCACGAGGGCTACCCAAGGAGGTCGGGCAACAGTCCGCACCGTTGGCTCACTCATGCGCACGCGACGTGCTGCCGACGGCGACGGGATGTGAGCGGGGCCGGCCGCGCGATGCCTATCCGTTATCGGCAGCAGGAGTGGTTGGCGCTCGCCGACCGGGCGATGGACGTGCTGCTCACCGAGAGCGGGAAGCCGGGCGTCCGGGACGACGCCCGACGTACCGTCGCCGACGTCCGGTGGCGTGCCGACCGGGGTCCTCGATGCCACGGGTGGCGAGTACACCGGCTACTACAAGGACGCGGCAGGGCTTGCGGCGGGCGTGGAGTGTCCCGGCCTGCGGCTGATGGCGGTCAGATCGGCTCTGCTGGCCTGCATGCAGCCGGACTTCCTGCCTGCTCTGCTCGACGCCGATCTGCCGGTGGACCCGCGGGGCCGTTTCCCGTCACGTCTGCTGCCCGACCGGCGGTTGCAGATGGTCCTGGACGGCGCGGACGGCGTTTTGTGGAGGACGGCCTGGGAGAGATGCCGGTCCGAGTGCGCTGCCATGCCCGGCTGGGACGCGTTGTTCAGTGGCGCGCGCACCCACGCTCAGTGCGCATGCCCGGACGACGACCGTCTTTGGCCGATTCGGGCGGCTCTGGATCGCGCCCTGTACGCTCAAGTCGCCGCCCTCCTGGACCGGGAACGCTCACCCACGCTTGCCTACGACGGTCACAGACCGCTGGTGCCCTCGGTCATCGAGGCCGTGGAGGCTGCCTCGCCCAAGACCAGGGGCAGGATGGTGCTGCCCGACCCCTCGTTGAGCGTGGTGGACGAGGCGCTGGACTCCATGCACCGGGAACGCCTCGTGCTGCGCCGGGTCGGACAGGATGACCCGGTGGTCGCGGGGAGCCCCTCCGCGCCCCGTCTTCGGGCGCGCTGGGCACGGCTGGTGGATTTCGTCGACGATCCCACGCTGCGCGTGGTCAGCGGACGCCGGTCGCAGCGGCATGTCTTCGTGGCGGTACGCCCCGCCGGCCGACTGCTGCAGCAGTACGTCCTCGACAGCGGGACGGCCGTGGAGCTTGCCGACCGAGGTGACACCCCCGTCGCGGTCATCCGTCGCTGTGACGGTCTCCGGGCCGACATCGACATGGTGGAGTTGTCGAGCCCTCAGGAACTTTCCGTCATCGTGGGGTCCCGCCCGGGCAATCGGGGAGTGGTCTCCTGTGTGTCCCTCTCGGCGCTCGGCGACCACGCCTGGGTACGGATGTGGGGTGGCGTACTCCAGCGCACCACGCTCTTCGGTCTGTTCGATCTCGATCCCATCGCCAACTTCGGGCTGTGGCGAACCGAGGGACGGCGCGTCCGCTACGCAACCTCGGACGTGGTGGCCCCCGGGGGCATTCCCATGACCGTGCTGGCTGTCCGGCCGGACCATCTGCACTTTCCCCTGCTGCTTCCCACTACTCGCGTGACGGCCCGGCTGCTCGTGGATCACCTCCGCCGCAACGTGCCCGCGAGCAGAGAGAAGCCGAGCTTGCTGAGCCCGCGCCTGCGACCGCAGCGCCGCCAGCTGCTCGCCGAGGTGTTGACTCATCTGCTGACCGAGGAACCATGGTTCGACACCATGGCCTACCGAACGGACGACGCAGCCGCTCACGGAAATGGTGCACCGCAATGAACGAGAAGACAGTAGGCGAGGGGACGGACGAGGTGCCCCGCGAAGTGCTGCTGGACGGTGATCCGGCCGACTGGCTGCGCACCCTTGGCGAGAACACCTCGTCAGAACAGATCGGCGACGCGTGGTTCGAGCTGTTCCCGCACGACGACGCGGCGGCCCGGCGCGGGTATCGCGTCCTGTTGTCTACGCTGTCCCAGGCGGACGGCGTGGCGCAACAGCGGGGCGGCGACCTCGACTACCGCCCCGGTGGCTGGACCGTCGACCTGAGCAAGGGCGCGGCCAACACGGCCGTTGCGGCGGCGGTGCTTGCCGGCATTCTGGCCTTCTTCGGGATCGGGCTCGCGACCGGCGTCGTACCCGCCGTCGTGCCCTTGCTGTTCGATCTTCGCAAGGTCCGTCTCACCCGCAGTCAGCGCCAGGTGCTCGCCGAACTAACCCTTACCCCCGAGGCGAGGACCGGAGGTATGACAGCCTCCGAGTTGTACGCGACCCTTCCGGACCAGGTGAGGAACGAGTTGTCCCGGATTGACTTCGAAGATCTTCTGGAGAACTTCCACCTGGCCGGAGTGGCCGACCTCGAGGACGACGGAACCGTCCGTATGCGCTCGCTCGGTGAGGCCCGCTTCCGTCGCACGGTTCGCTGAAGGTTGGTTCTGGCTGACCGCCGACGGGGAGTACTTTCTCGCGGAGCGTGCTGTGTCGGCGGACCCCGTCGAAGCTTCTCGGTCTGTTCCTTGCGACAGACAAGCGAAGCTTCAGGCGGAGCACGGTGGATCGTGGTCGTGGAACCGTCTACCAGGAGCTTCTTCACGCTGCGGGGCGAACCAACTGGCATATCTCACCAGGAGGTTGGGAGAGCCTCAAGGCGTAGGTGCGTTCGTCTCCGACCTTGGTGTCGCCGGGCTCCCAGTACACGCGCTGGAGATTCTCGATGAGCTTGCGGCGGCGGTCCCACTCCACCCGTTGCATCGCCCGCAGTCCGTCGAGCTGGTGCTCGGTCAGCCAGCCCATGCAGTGCACATGCCCGTTCTGGGCCGCTGGGGGACTGTCAGTCGCGGATCCGTATCGCCAGTGGCAGGCTCATGCGGACGACAGTCGACAACCGCGGATCTGACTGACCGGCATGTATCTGCCGAGATCCTCGCGGGATCGTCTGCACACCATGGGGAACCGTCGAGTAGGACGGCCGGTGGGACGGTGTCCGGTGGACGTTCAGGCCCGCTGCTGATCAGCAGTAGTCCGGGATTCGGGCCTCGCGCGGAGCACCAGGGCAGTAACGTTGAGCCGAATGCACGCGTGGCCGGAGTCGGAGGGGGCTCCAGAGCGGGGGGCCGTGTTGTGAACACGTTCGAGGCACTGGCTGTAACGGTGATCGCGGTCCTTCCGGGGGCCCTCTACACCTTCGCCGCAGAGCGGGAGATGGGGATCACGCGCGCTGGCCTCGCCGATCGCGCGCTGCGCGTGGCTGCGGTGTCGGCTGTCTTCCACTTCGTTCTGGCGCCGCTGACGGTGTGGCTCTACCAGGATGCCTGGGCGGACGGACGGCTGACGCGGTCCCCTGTGCCGTGGATGCTGTGGTGGGCACCGCTGCCCTACCTGGTCCTTCCACTTCTCGCGGGCAGCGTGGTCGGGGCGGGTATCCGAAGGAACCGGCGCTGGGCGCTTGTCGTCCACGGGCAGACGCGCGAGCCGCAGGCCTGGGATGCCTTGTTCGGACACCAGCCGAGCCTATGGCTGCGGCTACGGCTCAAGGACACGGCGGCTGGTTGCAACGGCTGGGTCCTGGGAGCGTTCGCGCGCGACCCCCGGGGACTCCTGGACTCCCGCGCCTCCGGGTATCCCGAGCCGCAGGATCTCTACCTCTGCGACACGGCCATGTGTAACGGCGACGGCCTGTTCGTCCTCGGGACGGACCAGCGGCCGCAGCTGAGGAACATCGGAATCCTGATCTCCAGGGAGGAGATCAGTTTCATGGAAGTGATTTGGAGTGAGCCGGGACCATGACCCAGAACAGCACGAGCAGCGATGACGACGACCGCGCGCCAGGCTTCGCCAGCTTCGACGACGATGGCGACGTCCGTGGCCACGGACGGTCCGAGAAGACCGCTGCGGAGATGACCTCCATTCCGCCGGCGGCCGTGGCACCCCCAGCGGCCACACCGCCGCCACCAGCCCACGAGGCTCCGCCCCAGCCTCAGTTGGACGCCTCCGAAGGCGCAGCCACGCAGTGACGGGACGCTGACTGTCCGGCGCCAAGACGGCCCGGGCAGCCAGCGAGTGGAGTGGTCATCCCCCGGTGTGCGTGAACGGCGCCCAGTACAACGGGTGCAGGCGCCGACCGTTGTCGCCGGTGCGGGACAGCTCCCGCTGGATCCCGGCGAGAGCGATGGCGGGGTGCATTCCCGGGTTGCGCCACCGACGGTAGAGCCCGTCGACCAGGCGTGCCAACACTCCGCCCACAGCCTTCCACTGCGTCGCCATGACATCGGTGAACCCCGCCTGGAGCAGGGCCGCAGGCAGCCCCACGCTCTCCTCCGGCAGATGGTCCCCGATCAGGGCCGTCTCGCATCCCAGGATCACCGCTACGCGGCCCGGGTGTGGTGGTTGTTCGAGGAACCATGCGACCGTGAGAGTCTGTTTCCCGGAGAGGTACAGGCCGCCGGACAACGGGTCCGTCGTGGACGGGGAGCCGTGGCCGGCGAAGTGGAAGACATCGCGCCTCAACGCCCGCGTGAGCGTCCCCAGGTCCACCAGCGTGTCGATCTTTTCGTAGGCCAGGCCCAATTGGCTGAGGACCTCGAACTCGGCCTCCCGCTTCATTGGCTTATCGGTTGGGTCATCCGGGGGCGCAAGCACGAAAAGGCTGTTCCACTGGGACGGATCCTTGCGGTGCGTGCGTGCCCAGGCCACGGACGCCATGCTCGGCGCGTAGGTGAACGCTACGGAGTCGAGCGCGAAGCGCCACGATTTCGGCCGATCCTGCGGCATCTTGCCAGCGGCATGCAGCGGTAACATGCCGAGAAGACCACCGGCGAGGAGAACCGCCAGCCGCACACCGCCCAGTTCCTCCACGACCTTCTCCATGGCGCAGTCCCACAGCGTTTCCAGGACACGCGTCATGATCTGAATCCGAGATTCGCCGGTCTGCGGGTCCAGGTTCTGCCCCTCGATCTCGTCCATCCGCCGGAGGAGGGCAACCAGCTCGAGCACGGTCGGATGGTCGAGACGGGGGAGGCTGATCCCGATGGGCTGTTTCTCGTCGGAGGGGCCGTGGGGAACGATCACCGCGCCACCGCCGCTGTCACCGGCGGCCAGATACACCAGCGGCGCCGGTCGCGCAGCCCAGCACACGGTACGCCACGTCGGCAGCCCCGCAACCTCCACCGTCGGTCGGCTGTGTGCGCTGTTCCCGGTGAGTGCTGCGTATTCGTGGTATGCGCGATCGAGCCGGTGGTCCTGCTGGGGGTTGAGCTGCCCACCGATGGCGGCGTTCTCCAAGGCAGCGATATGGGCCGACAGCTGTGCCGGCCGAGCCTGTTCCGGGCCGCCCCCCGGTGCTGCTCGTGGGCTGTTCAGGTCCAGCATCTCGCCGAGCATCACCGCCCGGGATGCCTCCAGCACCATGACCGCGGCGATGAGATCGCCAGAGCTGCCGGAGCGGATCAGGTCGGTGGCGGCAGTGGACGCAGCCCGACCGGTGTGGAAGAGAACCGCCTCCTTGTCCGGGCGCTCCCCCTGGAGCCCGACGAGCCCGGGCAGCACCCGGAAAGCAGCGAGGTAGGCATGTGCCGCTTCGCGTGTCCTGCCCATCTTCCGCAGCCAGCCAGCGTGCTGCGTCTTCGTGTCCCACGCGATGCGCAGCCGACCGGTTGCGAGGGCGTCCCTGTATGACGCGTCGAAGAGGTGATCGTCGCCGTCGAGGAACATACGGGCTTGGGCGAGGCTCTGCCTCCCTGCGGCAGCCATATCCGCTGGTACCTCGCCGATCCACACAGAAAGTATGTCAATGGCCCGCACCAAGTCGCCGTGGCCGCGGCGCTCGATGAGGGCATCCGCAAGCAGCTTCTGGCTTCCGAGCCCCTCATTGCCCGGCTGGGCCGCAGCGGACTCCAGCAGCGAGATCGCCCCGTCGATGTCGAGAGGATCACGGTCTGCGGGGTCGGCGTCGCACCAGCGGTACACAAGCGCACGCGCACGCACGGCACGCCACCAGTGGATCACCTGGGGAGTGGCCGGGGGCTGCTTGGTGTGTTCGATCGCCTCGTCGACGTAGGCGCGGATGCGCTGGGCCGTCGGGCCGCCAGCGGCCAGGAGCTCACGATCCTGCTCGTAGAGGCAACACAGGATGGCCGCGAGCGTCATCGTGCTCTCGTCCCTGGCCTCGGTCCAGCTCGGGTGCCGCCGCCCGCTGTTCTGCCCCCGGATCAGGAGGGCCTCCCGACAGTGGCTCTCGGCCAACTGCAGGCACGACCGCTCCCCGCTCAGCGCGCGATAGAACTGGACCGTCCCGCAGTAGACGTGACCCCACAGCTGCCGCAACGGCCCAGGTTCGTCCAGGTGCCCCGCATGGAAGAGCCGATACCGGAACTCAACAGGCACTGCCGCGGTGTGCCCGGACCGCGACCAGATCTCCGTCATCCGGCGCCGCAACAAGACCGGCTCGTAGGCCGGCTGCTCCGGGGGAGGGTCCTCGATGAGATCGTGGAGCTCAATGGCTTGGGAGAGGAACTCATCATCGGAGAGTTGTTGCGGATGATCGGCGAGCAGCCGCCGCGCCTGGGCGGCCAAACCTGGGTCAATCATCAGCAGCATCTCCTTTACTGATACTGACCCGTGCACGCAGAATTGGCGACGGTGCCCATGCAGCGCGCTCCTCTGCGGTCCGAGCCGCACCAGGCAGACCCCTCGACAGAACCCGGCCGACCCCATCGGTGATCGTTTCCAGCCCTGGAGTCATACATCCCGCCCGGTATCCCGCCCCCGTACCACGTATTCCCCAACTGGAGCCGAACCACGCTTAGTGCCGACACCGACGTGATCGGCTTGTGCTGGTGCTGGGTGTCGCGCCAGCGGTGCGGCCTACAGGTCGTCGGGTAGGAGCCGGAAGGCGGGATGGCCGGTCAGGGGGCGGACCATGCGGAAGTGATGGTCGGTGGTGAGTAGGGCGTCGGTGCGGTAGGCGGCGGCCAGGGCGACGTTCATGGCGTCGGTCAGCCCGATGCCTTTGCCGCCGTCGGCATACCCCTCTGCGACCGCGATCGCCGCACTCAGGTGCGTGCTGACAGGCGGTATCTCGAATCGGCGCGTCGCTACGTTGCGTTCGATGAACCGGGCCGCCGCCAGAGCTTTGCGGGCTCCGGCGCGTGTCGCGATCAGGTAGTCCAGTTCGGCCAGAACCAGGGGGGAGATGACCAGGTGGCTGGTCGCTGCCAGGGCCCTTCTGTGCTCCTGGTGTCCGGTGAGGTTCGGGTCGAGCAGGCGGTACAGGCCGTTGGTGTCGGCGATGGCGATCATCGTCACGCGCCCATCCCCTTGAGTGTGTCCTCGATCTCGTCGTCGGTGAGATCGGGCAGGCCTAGGTCGGGAAGGTCGATGTCACCCATGGGGTCGGTCGGGTACGGGGGGATGTCGCTGTCGCTTATCGGTACGACCCGAGCCACCGGGGTGCCGTTCTTGGTGACCGTGACGGTTTCGCCACGGGCCGCGGCGGCGAGGATCTGCGAGGCCTTCTGGTTGAACTCGCGGGCAGTGGTCTCCATGTAGTACATGTTACTACCCTGGCTCTCGGTGACGGCGGGTGCCGCTTATCGGTGTCCAGCGGAACAGATGGAGTGCGAGTGCTGCTGTCACAGCGGTGCATGCGGCCTCCGCCCCGCAAAGCGCCGTCCGTGCGCGACGTGACCAGCAGAGCCAGGCCGGCGGCGGCGCCCACCACTACGCTGGCGCAGCCGCTTGCCTACGCGGCCTGCGCACGGCGGGGCATTTCCCCACCGCAGCCGGTCCAGTTCGTGGGGGTCACGCGGCGATGCCGCACACGAGGGACGTCGAAGTGAGCAGGAGAACGCCTGAGGCAGAGGCCACCACGGCGATCGGATCCCTGGCCCGGAGATGCGTCAGCACGGCGCCCAACATCAACGCGCACAGTCCCGCGCCGGCCGCGATGCCAAGCGGCCGGGCCGCCAGCCCTCCAAGCAGCCCCAGGCCGCCCGCGGCTTCCAGCACGCCGATCGCCCGCCACAGCGAGGGCGACATGCCGAAGTGGTCGCGGTACTGCAGGGACCGGCGCAGCCCATAGATCTTGATCCCGCCGGTGAAGACAAATATCGGGCCGAGGGCTACAGCCAGGATGTTGCGCAAGACGTCCACAGGTCACCTTTCGAGCAGTGGGGCAGTCGCGGATGGGATACTGCTGGGGCGATGACCGATCCCACGACGACCGGCCCCCTCCCGACGATGCGCGATGACCAGCGGGAGGCTTCCCGGCGCAGACTGCTGGACGGGGCACTGGGGATCCTCGCCGAGGAGGGCTACCGCGGCCTCACGGTCAAGAAGGTCGGTGATCGGGCCGGGGTCAGTCGGGGCATGGTCAACTACCACTTCGAGTCCAAGGCTGGGCTCGTTGAGGCGGTCATCAACGACATCCGCGAGGTCTTTGTCGACCGGCTCCGGGCGCTCCCCGGATACGACCGGATGACCGGGCTCGAGGCCGTACTGGCCAAGCTGGAGCAGTACTTCTCAAGTCTGGCCGAGCCGGGTCCCAGTGTCCGGGCGCGTGCGCTGCTGGTGCTGCTCGTCGAGGCGGTCGGCAGCCCGGGGCACACCGCCAAGGGGCCCCTGGGCGGCCAACTCGACTTGGTCCGCACCGGCGTGGAGGACGACATCCGGCGTGGCGTCGCCGACGGCAGCATCCGCTCCGACCTGGACCCCCGCGCGCAGGCATTCCTGCTGGAGAGTCTGGCGCGCGGCGTCCTGCTCCAGCTGGACTCCTCGCGCGCCCGTCTGGAGAAGATCGGCCGCGCGGCCCACGACATGGTGCTGCTGGCACTCGCTGCGGACCGGAGGACCGGCTGACGCCGGTGGCCGGGGTCGTCTGCGGGAGTCTGCGCGCACACCGGCCGGATGGCTGCCGAACCGCGGTCAGACCGCACTCAGGCCGCCGTCCACCAGCACCTGCCGGCCCGTGATGTGGGGCACCCCGCCTCCCGGGTTCCGTGGAGCGGTGGCCAGAAGCCCGTGCAACCGCGCGTCCCAGCGGTCCACCGGCAGCGGCTCGACGGCGGGGGAGCAGTTGCCACTCGGGACGTTGCTGTGAGGTGCGTCAGGTACTTCCGTCGTGGCGTCGTCCATAGGCTCAGGGTAGAAACTGGCTGAACGTTTAGCAAGTGAGCGTCCGGTCCGTGTGGATTACTGACCGTTCCCGGCCGAGGGCCCGCGTTTGACAGTTTGTTGATCTCTCTGGAGTCGACGCAGGGCTTCCCGACAGGCTGAGTACTCGCTCGGTCTGACGGCGGGCGTTTTCCGGAAGCGGTTTGTCGGTCCTCGGTGATCTGCTCCCGCACCAGCGCCAGGAGTTCGTGACGTGTCAGCGCCGACAGCCACCCTTCCGGTCGGGAAGCTCGGGCCCGTGCCGCGGCTCGCTGGTGTGGAATCGTCTTCGCCCGCCGCAGCACAGTCAGCCCCACCGCCACACAGTCGAGAGGTCGAAGGAGCCGACCGGGGCCCGTGCCCGTCATTGTGTGCCGGGGACGGAGGAGGCATTCACCGTGTATCTCGGTATCTCGCCGGCCTGCGGACGGAACTGAAACGCAGGCGGAGCTGATGAGCATCCTGGACCGGCACGAGATGTGTAGGTGGGCGGCCCCAGCGCCCGCTCACTGCGTGCTGGATGGCGTCTGTCAGTCCCTGGGACCGATCAGTCCTTGAGGTCGAGCGTCCGTACCGGCTGTCCGGTCGTACGGGCGATCGTTTCGAAGTCGCGGTCGTAGTGAAGCAGGGTCAGCCCCGCCTCTTCCGCGGCAGCGGCGACCAGCAGGTCCACGGACCCCGCACTGCGATGCTCGCCCTTGGCGGTGAGCAGTTCCTGGACGACGCGTGCGCGTCGGAAGACGCCGTCGGGCATGGGGCACCAGGTGTAGTGGGCGTCCAGTGTGCGCTTTACGCGTTCCCGGTCTGCCGCCGAGCGTGCGGAATGAAGGACTTCGAGTTCGGTGATGTCGCAGAGTGCGACGAGTCCAGCGCCGATCCTGTCGTCCCACTCGGCCGTGGTCCGGCCGAGGAGGACGCGGGCGAGCGCGGAGGTGTCGATGAGGTAGTCGGCGACAGTCACTGATCCGCTCCTGCGTCGCGGACACCGTCCGGCCCGCCGGTGGGCCGGTACTTGCTCTTGTCAAGGAGGATGTCGATGTCCAGGGCGCCTTCGGCGACCAGTTCGCGGGCTTCTCCAAGAGCGCGCAGTCGCCGGTAGCGGGCGGTGACCTCCCGCAGGGCGGTGTTGATGGTGTCGCGCTTGGTCGTGGTGCCGAGCTCCTTGGCGGCGGCTTCCAGTGCCTCGTCGTCGAGATCGATCACGGTGCGGCTCATGGCGCCCCCTTGTGTATACGACGTTATATATCAATATATATGATCAGGTATGCCTGGCGGTGGGGATTGCTTGTTCCGAGGCGCCTGCGCTCCCCGGGCGATCCGGCCGTGCGAAGGGCATCACTGCCGCCGGTGTCTTCCACATCTGTGAGCCCACGAGGACGGAGTTCCTCCCACTCCGCCACGGGCCCGGCGCACCGCGACGAGCTTGCCGAGGAGCTGGATGCGCTGTGCCGGCTCTCGACGGTGTGGTGGTTGCCGCACCGGAAGGGGCGCCACCGTTCACCCGCTCCGACCAGGATCGTGGGGCGGTTCCCGATCACGGTGACTTACCCGCCGCCATACTGTGCGCATGGAACGCATAGGGGGCTACCTCGTCGAGCGGAAGCTCGGTGAGGGTGGGATGGGGACCGTCTTTCTCGCGCGGACGCGTGGGGGGCGTGCCGTCGCGTTGAAGGTCGCCAAGGCGGAGCTGGCGGCGGATCCGGTCTTCCGTGAGCGGTTCCGCAGTGAGGTGGCGGCGGCCCGCGCGGTCGGCGGGTTCCACACCGCGCCGGTGGTGGACGCGGACGTCGACGGTGATCCGCTGTGGCTGGCGACCGCCTACATTCCCGGACCGACCCTCGCGGCGCGGCTCGCCGCCGAGGGCGCGATGGACGAGCCGCGGTTGCGGGCGCTGGCCGCCGCGCTCGCCGAGGCGCTGGAGTCCATTCACTCCTGTGGTCTGGTGCACCGCGATCTCAAGCCAGGCAACATCATCATGGCCGAGGACGGGCCACGGGTCCTCGACTTCGGTATCGCCCGGGCCGTGGAGTCCACCCGCTTCACCGCCACCGGCACCGCCTTCGGCACGCCCGGCTTCCTCGCCCCCGAACAGGCCCTCGGCCACGATGTGACCGGCGCCGCCGACGTGTTCGCCCTCGGTGCCGTCCTGGTCGCCGCGGCCGGCGGAAGCGCCTGGGGCGAGGGCACACCGATGGGACTGATGTACCGCTCCGTCCACGAGCCGCCGAACGTGTCCGCCGTACCCGCCGGGCTGGTGGAGCTGGTGGCCGCGTGCCTGGCGAAGGACCCCGCGGCCCGGCCGACGCCCACCGAGCTGCTGGACCGCCTCACCGGGGAGCCGGCGGGCACGGCCCGGCCGGGTGCGCCGTCGTACACCCCGACGCTCGCGGCCCGGCCGGCACCGCAGCAGGTGCCTCCGGCGCCCCCGCATCTTCCCGCGACCTCCTCGACGCCCCCGCATCTCCCGGCGACCCCTTCGACGCCCCCGCGCCTCGCCGCAACCCCCCCGGCCCCCTCGGCACCCCCGCATCTCCCGGCGGCGCCCGGGGCTTTGCCGCAGGTGGCGTACGGGTTCGGGCCGCCTGTGCCGTACGGTGCGCCGGAAGCCGTGCTCGGCGACGGCGAGGCTCGCGTCGTCGTGAACGCGGCCGGGGTGATCCTCGAAATCGATGGTGTCGCCGCGGACTTCGAGTGGGCGGAGATCGCCGTCGTCCGGCGTACGCCCTCCTCGCGCGGCACCCGGCTCACGGTGACCGTGCAGCTGTGGGACGGCAGCGTGTACGACTGCGAGCTGAACGCACGCCGGTCGGCCCGGCTCGCCGAATGGATCGCACAGCTGGACCACGTCCTCGGGCGGGACGTGGCCCGCCGCTAGCGGACCGGTCGGTCCGGGTCCGTCAAGCCGTTTCGCCAATAGCCGCTCTTGCGTCGTCACTTGGTCCCGACTTGGCTTGGACATGCCCTCTCCTGGGCACGGACCTCCTACGGGGAGCCGCCGCGGGGCGGTGCCGGCAGGAGGAGGGCGTCATGGACCGTCGGATCCGGGTGCGTGTGAGTCGTCGGCCGGCCGCCCCGCGCGGGCAGGAGATCGATCGCAGGACGCCTTCGGGGCGCATCCTGCCGTACTGATCATCATCGCCGGTCGCCGGGCCGGCGTGCGGCGGCGTGCGGCGGGCCACCGCGGGGCGCAGGCCGTCCCCAGGTCATCGGGTGGCTGGGCCGTCGGGTGCGGTGCTCGCGGTGACCGCCGTCGCCACCTCGCGCAGTTCGGTGTGGGACCGCGGGGAGGCTGCCCACAGTGTGTCCCAGGCCGGGCCGGGGCCGCGGGCGTGGGCGTGGGCGGCCGTCAGGAGACCGCGCCTGGTCGACCACCGGTCGCGAGTCGAGGGCGCGGAGGCGGCGCGGGCGGGGAGTCGACGGGCGGCGCGGGCGCGGACTCGACGGGCGGTGCGGTGCCCGGCGGCTGGGCGGCGCCCGGGCCGACCAGTGCCAGGACCCGGCGCCGCCGGCCCGTGGACGCGACCGGTACGCCGTACAGGCGGCCGCACACGGTCGGTGCTCCAGGACGCCCGGACCACCGTGCCCGGGAAGGACACCCGGCCACGGCCTGCCCCATCCCGGCGACGCCTGCCGGGAGGGCGGCCAAGGACCGCGACCGGCGTGTCCGCGCAGCCGTGGACCAGCGCTCCGCCCGCCCAGGAGGGCCCGGTCCTGCCCGGCCCGGCGCGACGACGGGGTCCGGGCCGCCAGGTGTGCGGTGCTCGTGCCGCTGAGTTCATCCCTCCCCTCCGCACCGGCGGGGGAGAGGCGGGGCGCATACTGGGCACCCGTGTTCATGTGCAACCAGGAGACGGATTGAGCGTGCCGGAGTCGGTGCGGCCCCTGAGGGCGGCCGTAGTGCCGGGGCCCGCTGTGCCGTGGCTCGAGGTGTTCCCGCTGACCGGACGGACCGGAGTCCGGGCGGCGGGGGAGGTGAGCCTGCCCACGCGCGGTATCTGGGAGCGCGCGTTGGAGCAGGCCGTTCGCGAGGGCGAGGACGTGTATTACTTGGAGCTTTCCGCACTGACCTTCGTCGACGTGGCCGGCGCCGACGCGCTCGCCGACGCCGCCCGGCGGTTCGGCGAGCGGCGGCTCGTGCTGGACCGGCCACCCCCCGCTCTGCCCCGCATGCTGGGTCTGCTGTGGCCGGGACTTCCGGCGGTCGAGGTGTCGACGCCATGACCGCGACGGCCGAACCCTTCGTGCACCCCGCCCTCTTCTACGCGGACGCCGAGCAGTACCTCGCCGGCACCGTGCCCTTCGTTCGCCTGGCCCTCGCCGCCGAGGAGCCGGTCGCGGTCGCCGTACCCGGCGAGAACCTGCGGGTCGTCCGGGACGCCCTGGGCGCCGATGCCGACGCCGTGCGGTTCCTGGACATGCGGGAGGCCGGTCGCAACCCCGGCCGGATCATCCCGGGCGTACTGCGCCCCTTCGCCGACGCCCAGCCGCCCGGCCGGCGCGTCCACATCATCGGCGAGCCGGTCTGGGCGGGCCGCACCCCGGCCGAGTACCCCGCCTGCGCCCAGCACGAGGCGCTGATCAACGCGGCGTTCCAGGGGCGCGAGGTGACGATTCTCTGCCCCTACGACACCACCCGCCTGGACGAGCGGGCGCTCGCCGACGCCCACGCCACCCACCCGGTCGTCATCCCGCCGGGCGGCACCGCGCACCGCCCCAGCGCGGGCTACGACCCCGAGGGCGTCGTCGCCCGCTACAACGAGCCGCTGCCGCCCGCGCCGGACGCCGACTCCGGGGTGCTCTGCCTCACCTTCGACGACGACTCCCTCTCCGCCGCCCGGCACCTCGCCACCGAGCACGGCGCCCGGCTCGGCCTGAGCGGCCTGCGGCTGGAGGACCTGACCCTGATCACGGCCGAGCTGACCACCAACAGCGTGGTCCACGGCGGCGGCACGGGCACGCTCACGGTGTGGGCCGAGGGCGGGTACGTGCTGTGCGAGGTACGCGACAAGGGCCGGCTGACCGACCCCCTGGCCGGCCGCCGCCCCGCCTCCCGCGACCAGCGCGGCGGCCGGGGCCTGCTCCTGGTCAACCTCGTGGCCGACCTGGTGCGGGTGCACACCGGTGCGGACGGTACGACCATCCGGAGCTACGTGACGCCTTGAGGGTCCGCGTCCGCACGGCGGCGCCGGCCTGCCGCTCCGGACGAACAGCCGGCGTCCGCCGGGGAGTTGCTCCACGGCGGGCGGCGTGCCGGGCCCGCTCTGCGCGTGCTGCCTCAGGCGGCCAGCGGGTCGAGGAGCAGTGGGTCGATGCGGCCCTCCAGCATGTCGCCGAGACCCTGTACGGCGCACACGTCGGGCCGTTCGGCGATGTACACCGGAACGCCGGTCGCCTCGCGGACCATCTGGTCCAGGCCGGGCAGCAGGGCGGAGCCGCCGACCATCATGATCCCACGATCGGCGAGGTCGGCCACCAGGTCGGGCGGGCACTCGCGCAGCACCTTGCCGATCCCGTCCAGGACGGCCGTCAGCGGGGTCTGGATGGCGTCACGCACGGCGGCGGTGTTGACGCGCACGCTGCGGGCGAGCCCGGTGGCCACGTCCCGGCCGTGGATCTCCGTCAAGGCCGGCCCGTGCGGGGTGAGCCCGTTGCCGGACAGGGCGATCTGCAGCGGCCGTACGGACTGACTGGGCAGCATCAGCTCGTGCTCGTGCCGCAGGTGCTGCACGATCGCGTGGTCGACGGCCTCGCCGCCGACCGGGATCCGGGCGGCGGTGACGATGGACCCCAGGGAGAGCACGGCGACCTGCGTGGCCGCCGCCCCGCACACCATGATCATGGTGG
This sequence comes from Streptomyces sp. NPDC007905, assembly GCF_042959345.1. Lineage (NCBI taxonomy): Bacteria > Bacillati > Actinomycetota > Actinomycetes > Kitasatosporales > Streptomycetaceae > Streptomyces > Streptomyces sp. NPDC007905. The sequence goes on from NZ_JBIBKS010000010.1 coordinate 211,786, forward strand.
CCTCCGGCCGCTCCACTGGCAGCCCGCACCCCACGGCGGCGGCGATCAGCGTGTCCACCAGCTCCACCCGCCGCGCCCCCAGCCCCACCAGCGTCTCGATCGTCGCCCGCTGGGCCAGCGGGTCCGCGTCGTGCGGGGTGCAGGCCGCCGCGCGCAGCCGGGGCTTGCGGCGCAGCGTACGGCGCAACTTGTCGCCGAGCAGGTGCCGCAGCATGCGCTGTGCCATCTCGATGTCGACCACCGTGCCACCGGCGATGGGCCGTACGACCCTGATGTACTCCGGCGTCCGCCCCGTCATCTTCTCCGCGAAGTCGCCCACCGCGATGAGCGCACCGTTGCGGGCGTTCACGGCCGCGGTCGAGGGCTGGTCGACGACGAGACCGGCACCCTTCACATACACGCGGGTGCGGGCCGCGCCCAGGTCGACGGCGAAGTGGCAGCGGCGCAACTGCTCCAGACTGACGGTCACGGCGGATCCTCCCGAGTGCGCAGTCCTTGTGCGGCCGACCGGTTGGCGGGCCTCTTCCTCTGTCTGCATCCTGCTGCGGGGCGCAGGGCGGGCGCCTTTTGGAGGGGGCCGGGTGGGGTGCCGCTGAATGGGGGGTTTGCGGCGGAAACGCGGTGTGTCGGGGTGTCACAGGGGCCGGGCCGACCACCCGGTCGTCGGGCAGGGCGCCGCCCCGCTGAAACCGCGCCGGCGGCTGCCCGTGCGCCGAGGCGGCCTCCAGCTGCACCCACTGGTGGGCGATCAGCGTCCGGGACACGGCACGGTAGG